>NZ_BMPP01000015.1 GCF_014647655.1 Deinococcus malanensis | reverse complement strand
TTTGCCCGTGCTGGACGTACTCCGAACGTACCGTAAGAGGTGGGGAATTGAAAGCACCTTCTCTGCTTTAAAGTCGCGCGGGTTGAATCTGGAATCCACGCACATGACGGCAGCGGACCGGATCTCCAGGCTGTTCGGCTTGCTGTGCATCGCACTGGCCTGGATGGTGCGGGTGGGCCACGATGAGCAGGGAACCGACCTGCTGACGGTGGACAAACGGGGTCGCCCGGCGCGAAGCCGGGCGAGGATGGGCTGGACGCACCTCAGTCAAGCGGTGCGCTGGGCTCAGGATGCCTTCTGGGCACACTTGGAGCTCCTAAATATCCCTTTTCCTGCGCCAGATACGCAAAAATTTCGAAGTGTCAGCTGCTGAGGGGTGGCAGATAAAACGGTGTGGATGATCCGCTTTTCATTCTTAAAGTCATTTCCTCAAAGCTTCCCTGCCATTCGCACCACCCCACGTTGAAGTCAACGTTAATTCGGTAGGGACACTCGCTGTGACGAACGAGGATTGCCAGAGGCGTATTTTTCGGGTGCTTTGAGGATCTCGCCGCTCCCCCTTCGGTGGAATGACCATCATATTCGCAGCAAATGTAAACCAATATCTTCAAAAGCCCAGACACATTTTGCGTTTGGAACAAAAAAAGCAGACTCAAAGAGCGGTTCCAACAGGCTAACGCCCGTAGTTGGCAGTTGATCAGTGGATTCGGCCAGCCCAGACGGAAACCGGCCTGAGGACGCCCGGGACCAGATGTCTTTGCAGCCTGAGAAGTCCGAGTATCGGATATCAATGACGGGTAGTACGCGTGCCTCCGACCTCATCAGTTCTGACCCACCATCAAGTTTGCTCAAACGCCTGACCGACAGACTTTCATTGCACACCTCTTTCCTTAGGGAGAAGATCAATCAAATTGAATGGCCGTGAACAAGCGTCGGAGCCGAGAGAGCGAGTGAAGTATTGAGTCAAACCCCTATGTGTTGTTCTACCTCTGCTTTCGTGAGGGCTTTTCATCTCGGCACGTTACGTAGTAGGCTGCTATGTATGACATACGCAAAACTTAGTGATCAGGTCAAAAAGCTCACCAACCCTCAGCGTAGCGACGCGTTCGTTAAACAGTTTCGCAACGCCGTACGCGAAGGAGAGATTGAAGCGGCAGACCTTCCAGGCCGCTTCACTTTGCCCAAAGAATTCACCCGTCGTGGGCAGGAGGGGACCTACAGCCGCGATGTGAAAGACATGGTCTTTGAAGTGACACCGGAGTTTGAAGAATGGTTTGACAACGTGAATGCCGAACTGGCAACTAATCGCAGGGGAGCGAAAGTCAGGCCAACGTTGGAAAATATTGAGGCTGGTCTTGTGGACTTCAGGGCGCTGGCAGCAGCAACAAGGGAAAAGATGGAGGCAAGTTTCGCTAAAGGCCAGAAACTCGGGAGCAGCCGCAAAGGCACCGCAGTTGGTAGAAAGCCGGCCACCCGGAAAGCAACGGCGGGTCGTGGAAACAAAAAATAACAGGAGGCCTCCAGGCTAGTACAGCACCTATATTCTTGTAGCCCAATGCTTTTCAAAGTTCGATAACGAGACCAGCGCTTCCTTAAGGGAACGCTGGTCCATATCTCGTTTATTAGATTTTTTAGCTTTTCGGCTTAGCTACTTTTCTGCTCGAAGACCCGAGTCTCGCGAAGCCGATTATAAGCGGCCGGATGGTGGCTGGCGGCACTCACTGGGTAGGCTGCATAAAAACACCCCGTTTAGGGCTTGTGAAGAAGGCGAGAAAGCTCGTCCAGCACGGCAAGAATAGAGTTGGTTGGTGCGTGAGGGGTTGCAGAAGCAGTTCTTTCCTCTCGTCATGCCCTACTTTTCGGCAGCAGGGCTTCTGCGCCTTGAAGACAACGGTTAGGCTGAAAACCCCTGGCACTCGATAAACCGCATGTCCTGGCACCTGAAATCTGGGAAATCCCTTCTCAGACGCACTTGATCTGCTCTCAGGCAAGCCCTAAACGAGGTAAAAACGGAAAAAAGGGACACGAGGTGTCCCTTTTATGTTGATGTCGCTATTACCAGCGGTCGTCGCGGCGCGCAGGACGGTCACTGTACCCGCTTACGGGGGCAGCTTTGGTCACCACGATGTTCTTGGCCTGGGGGCCTTTGCCATTCTGGCCGGGTTCAACTTCGTACTCAACTTCGTCACCTTCGTTGAGCTTCTTGAAGCCGCTGCTCTGGATCGCACTGAAGTGCGCGAAGACGTCGGCGCTACCCGGCGTTTCAATGAATCCGAAGCCTTTTTCCGCATTGAACCATTTCACTTTACCTACTGCCATGTTCCACTCCTCGAATTTCAAACGCAAAAAAGCGCACCTGAGATTCCCTGTGCGCCCTTTGAACACTGCGTACTTGAAAAACTAGGTTGAACTTTACCTGTCTTGTTCAACTATATTTGTAGTTTTGGTCACAAAGTCCACCAAGTGACCGTCCTGACGTTGTATTTGCAACGACAGCGTTGAAGGTTCGTCTCGCCCGATCGTCCAGCCAAGTCTGAATTTGCAGGTCGGAACTGACATCGCCCCTATCACGTAATGAAACTTGATGAACAAACTGCCGTTATATGGATGGCTGTTGCTTGGACTGCTCGTGTTGCCTGGGTGCGACGCTGCAGAAAAGAAGCACTACGAACAAAGACAGCAGACACTCGACCGCAACAATGCACGATATTACCTGACTCAGTGCGTCCAGGCCATCGAACGACGCCGTGCAGTTCTGGGAGCGTCAGAGGGGCAACTACCAGGGCAGTTGAACGGGAAAAGTTGCGAAAGCCGGCTGCTGGGTGATTACTCACTGGACCCCACCCAAGGGAACATCATCAAGAAAAGCGTCATCAAGCTTGATGACTCCAGACTCAGCGCCTACACCATTGAAGTTCATGGTCGCGACGGCGAACTCTATACCTATGTGGACCGGGGAATTGCTGCCGCCAGTGCAGAGCAAGCTGGCACTTTTGCGGATTCGTCGGACGGTGGAACACGGCCAGCGCAGCCGGACCACACCGAGGGCGATATTGAAAAACCAGAGGTGGAGGAAAATCAGGATCAGTAACTTTCGGTATTGGCACTTTGATAGTGCACTTCATTCACGTCATTACTGTCCGCCACTTGCCGCTTTTCCCACTGATAGAGGGTAGGAGGTGTAAGGATGCACCACCTCTGCGGATATGGGGTTAAGAACACACAGAAACCTGCCACGTGGCTCCAACTTTCGAATCGCGAATGGTCCGCCCCACGACAATAGTGTCTGGCAGAACGCGTGGGAACCAGAGAAGCGGCTGACCGTGCCAGACACGTCTGGGCGACCGGCCGCAATACGCAGTCGGTACGCGTGGAGCGGCAGTTCTCAACGCCCGGGGATCGAGACAAGGTCAAACGCCACTCCCAAGTTACTCAACAACCGTGCAGTTGCCTGTAGTCATCCACTGGCCGACCCAGCATGCCCAAATTCTTCGTTTGTGACGTCAAGGGGCATCATGATCGTTATGGTTCAGCTCCGTACATATTTTGATCCCGCGGTAAATCCCGCGGGGTCCGGAGCGGACAAGGGGCCCTGTAACTACTGTTCAACGACGCCCGGATCGAGGCGAGAGACGATTGGGCCTGTGCACCCTCCGACCAGCCCATCACCGCACAGCGAAGAACCAGACCCCACCGTGCCGACGGGCAGAACAAATCGCACGGTCTAGACCACAAGAACACAGATATGAGCGCGGAGTGACTCACTTCTCCATTTAGTGTGAGTGGATGTCCACGCCGCGCTTCTCTGCTGCATATCGCTCCGCTCGCGGCCCGCTCCTTGTGGGCCTCCTCGCCGTTGTTGCCTGGCTGCTGTACAACCTGACGTTTCCTGCGTACGCCCGCCCCATTCCGGGAACTCCATATGTCCTTCGTGTACAGCCCGGGGTCCCCGAGGCTGACGTCGCCCAGGTGACGGCCAGCCTGCGCCGGGCCGATCGGCACCTTACCGAGCACTTCGGGCGCACCACGACCCGGCGGGTCAACGTCCAACTGTCCCGCTTCTCCCCCTGCATCCCGTTCTTCCCGTTACGCTCTACCAGCACGGCTATCGCGGCTCCTAACCGAATCTGTGTCAACACCCGGTACAACGGCTGGCCAACGACGCGCCTGAACCGGCCGCTTGCTGCGTCGCTCATCGCGCACGAGCATTTTCACACCCTGCAGGGTCAGCTGGGCTGCCTGCCGAAACCGGTTGCGCGGGAGTACGCGTGGTGGGTAGAGGGAAGCGCGACATACGTGGGGTGGCGGTCGGTCATGCACGCAGGCCTGACGACGCTTCCCGAAGTGAACGCGCGGATGCGGGAATGGGGCGAGCTCGACCCGTCTCTGGGCTCATTGCAGACGTATGAAACGGCGATTCGGGGGGATGCGGCTTACGCGCTGGGTGCCCGGGCGGTCGAGCGGCTGGTGGACCGCGCTGGAGCAGGTTCACTCGTCACCTTCTGTGAGGCGGTCGGAAACGGCACCCCGTGGCGCACCGCATTTGTTGAAGCGTTCGGCCTCCAGGTGCAGGCGTTCTACGCGGACTTCGAGCGGGAACGGCGCCGGCGCGCACCCTGAGGCGTCGTGGCTGAGCGGCGATACTCGACAGCCTGAATCTCCAATTTCGGCGTACCGGTGGGCAGTTGCGGATCAGTTCATTTCCAGGCGGCAGCCGAGCCTACCGGTCAACACGCTTTTCAATCACCGGCACAGGGGCCGACTCTGGCACCGGGCAGGACCACCTCGAATCGTCATTTGTGCTGCTTTTGAGTCGTCCATGGTGAACTGTCTTCTGCAGAACCTACTTGCTCTCCAGCATGAGTGTGTACGGGCCTGTCCGATAAATCAGAATGACTGGACGGCATATTAAGTCAGTTCATTATCTTCTGCTGTCCGTTTTTATAGTCTAAGGGATCATCATAAAGTAATCATCCAGCCATTTTATATTCTGCTGGTCCGTCAATAAGTGACGTGGCAGAATAGGAGAAACCATGCAAAACACAATGAAGTCCATCCTCGTTATTGGCTCCCTTCTGCTGGGTTCAGCCCAGGCCACTGGCATGAGCACAGCCACCAACGCCTCCGCGACGGCCCGTGCGGAAATGCAGAGTGCCGTACTGCTTGACGCACAGGGCCGCACCGTGGGCACCATCAATCAGGCTGGTCAGGTCAGTGCCAGCGGAGCACTGCACACCGCGACCCGGGCGCATGTGACCTTCCAGGGTGGCGCCACCAAGACGTTTACTCTGGCCAAAAACATTGGCACCACTACGCGGGCCAATCTCGAAACGGTCGTTGTTCGTAGCGGCAACAGCATGGTTTCATTGGGAAGCGCCATCCGCGCTGATGTGCAGGCACGTGCCGCAGCGCAGGCTACTGCGGCCCTTCAGGGAGCGCAGGCCCTGCGAGGCAAAACGGTTGTGCTGGTCAACAGCAGTGGCGAGACGGTCGGCACCTTCATGGCCGACGGCAGTCTCCGCGCGATGGGAGACCTGCGTCAGGCATCCGACGTCGTGGTGACGCTCATCAACGGCCAGAAAGTTTCGTATGACCTTGCGGCCGAACTGGGCAGCAGCGTAAACACCCTGGCCAACATACGGGTTAGCGACCAGGGCCGGAGCGCAGCCCTGATCAGCGTGCTCGCCAACCTGAACAATGCGCCGGCAGTTTCCGGCAGCGTGAACAACGGTACCGGAAGCGTCTCCGGTGGCGGAGCAGGCGGCGGCGCCAACAGCGGCACAGGAAATGTCTCCGGTGGCATCGGCAGCGGAGCATCCGGTCAGGTGTCCGGTGGGGCGTCGGCGGGCAGCACTGGTGGCTCGACAGGCGGCAGTACTGGAATCGGGGTCAGCATCGGCGTAGGAGTCGGAGGCGGCATCACCATCGGTAGCGGCAAGTAACGCAGAACTCCAGCAGATTTGAAGAGGCCGGGACAGGACGTCCCGGCCTCTTGGTTTCGCGTGCGAGAATCGAGGGCAATAAAAAGTGGCCCAGGTCTACCCCGTCTGGCCGGGCCAGCTCCCAGAAGGGCAGCGGAGGCTGCGACGCACATGGTTCGTTCCAGATGCGCTGACTGCCGTGCCTGCTCCTATCTTGAGCTTTCCGCAAGGAACGCCACAGCCGGTTGGGGTACAAGAAAGCCAGGAGGCCGTATGCCTGAAAATAGTGCTGAACAGGACGTCACCCCGCTTCCTGAGCCCCCGAACCAGCGTGGACACGGTCGGCTTGATGGCGTGGTGGCCATCGTCACTGGTGCCGACTCCGGCATCGGCCGTGGAATAGCGACGGAATTCGCCCGTGAGGGAGCAGATGTCGCCGTCACCTACCTCCATGACCGCGACGGGGCAGACCAGACCGCTCGGGACGTCGAGGCTTTGGGCCGGCTCGCCGCCGTCATCGCACTTGACCAGCGAGACCCGGAGCAGGTGACAGCCATGTTCGCCCAGGTTGTCCAGTCGCTGGGCACCCCGTTTGTTCTGGTCAACAATGCGGCCACCAGCGGTCCTCAGAAGCCCGTGGCGGACACCTCTCCCGAAGAATGGGAGGACGCCATCCGGTCCAACCTGACTGGACCCTTCGTGTGCTGCCGCGAATTTATTCAGTTAAGGCGCGCTGCTGGAGGCACGGGCAAGATCATCAACATCTCGTCTGTGCACGAGACCATCCCCGCACCCGAGGGTGCGGCATACAACGCTTCCAAAGGAGGTTTACGCAACCTGACCCGTACCCTGGCCCTGGAACTGACCGCAGACCTGATTACGGTCAACAACATTGCCCCAGGGATGATCCTGACCCCTATGAATCAGGAGGCCATCGACGATCCCGCAAAGTACCAGGCGCAGGTGCAGCACATCCCCCTGCGCCGAGCGGGCCTCCCCTGGGAAGTGGGGCGTCTGGCTGTCTATCTGGCCTCCAGTGACGCGGATTATGTGCATGGCACGACCTTTACGATTGACGGGGGCCTGGAACAGATGCAGGGCCAGGGAGCCTGACATCGCCCGGCGCCGTGAACCACAGGATGCCGGACCGCGTGTCAACAGCCCCGCGGTGTGGCACGTGTACACCGATGGCAGCAGTCGACACGAAAGGCGGCAGACGTTCTCTGGATGGGCGGCGCGCGCGGTGCAGCCCATCACCCGACAGGTCCGGCAGATCAGCGGCGCTGGGCCAGGGGGGACCTCGCTGCAGGCCGAAACACAGGCGGTGCTCGCGGGTTTGCAACTTGTGCCTGCCGGGGCAACCGCCTGGCTATTTAGCGATCTGGACCCGGTGACGCTACTGGATGTGCTGCGCCAGCCCGAGGCTGAGGCCGCGCGGCATCATCTGGAGGAGCTCTGGGTGCATCCGATTGCTCGCAACAGCAACCGCCACCACCAGGAGATTCACCGCATTGCCCGGGCCGCAGAATCAGCCCTTCGCGATGACCTGGAACCAGATGGCGCGGGCCTGCCCAATGCAGCGCAGGACATGCACGTCCTGGCCCGGGCAGCAGACGCTGACCTTCCGCTGGAACTCCATACACCCTGGCGCCTTCCTGGATCCACCGGACCACTGGAGGTTCAGGCCCTGGCAGTGACCTACGGTCCCCGGAAGGGCGTACCGGGCCAGATCCACGCCACGCTGAGCCTCCGACTAGGTGATGTCGTGGGAACAGGACGCTCACCGGATGACGCCCTGGCTGATGCCCTGAGCCGTGTGGCCGGGCGCCTGGGCAAAGCCAGTCTCGTCAACCTGAGTGTTCCCCGGGCCTGGTCAGCAGCCGCGCTCCAGGGGGTACAGGGCGCCGGGACGGTCCGGGTCGTGCTGACAGACTATCCGCCAGACGTTCCTGAATAAAAACATCTGGCGGATCCGGGAGCCGGGCGGGCCCCTAGCGGGGAGCGGGGGTCAGGGGTTGCAGGGCCCGGGTGGTATCGAAGTGCAGCACCATGTCGAACTGCCTGGGCAGGTTGGTCTGGAAATAGTGACTGCTGCGCTCGCTGGCCGGCAGATACTGGACGCCGATGGCCCGCTCCAGGCGCTCCTGCTGCAGGCCCTGAGGGCCACGGCTCAGATCGAGCAGAAAGTTGGGAATCCCGGTATCGTGGAACAGACGCTCGTAACTGCCTTCCAGAGAGGGCCGGACCTGCATGACTCGGCCAGGTGCGCCCCACTCGGTGGCCGCCATGACCGTCCCGGTGTGGGTCGTAAAGCCCACCAGCAGGGCCGCCGGGCCGTAGCGCTGCCGGATCAGCTGGCCCACGTTCAGTTCGCCACGCCGGCCCATTTCGGTGGCGCGGGCGTCACCCAGGTGGGAGTTGTGCGCCCAGATCACTATCCTGGCGTCGGCGCCCAGGTGCGACCGAATGGCCTGCACGGTCTCGAACATGTGCTGATCGCGAACGTTCCAGGAGGACGCTCCACTGAACATGTCCATGGCCGTGCGTTCGTAGGCCACGGCATTCTTGACCACCCGGGCATTCTGTTCCAGGCCAAACAGCGCCTCGGTGGCCGCACCTGCCTGTCGGCGGCGTTCCGCCGTCAGGCGGCGCACATCATCAAAGACAGCGGTGACGTTGCGCTCGCAGGCCTCCGGACCGCCCGTGGCTGCGGGGACAGAGGTGTCCTGCATGCTGGGGTCGATCGCTGCCAGACAGGCGTACCGGGTCCGGGTCCGCGCCGCAAGGGCCGGGTCCAGTGTTGTCAGTGCCCTAATGACCTCCTGCCGCGAACCTGCCAGGCTGTACAGGTCCATGCCATAAAAGCCCACCTTGCTGTCATTCTTGCGGGTGGCGTTGGTTGTTCTCAGCCAGCCCACGAAGTCACGCACCACCGTGTTTCGCCACATCCAGGTCGGAAAGCGCTGGAAGCCCGAGAGGGCCTGCTCAGGTGTCCGGTCCGCGCCCTGGGTCCTGACGAAACGGTTGACACGCTGGGTCTCTGGCCAGTCTCCTTCGATGACCACCGCATCGAACCCATGCTCGGAGATCAGGCGCTGCGTGATCGCTGCGCGCGTGCGATAGAACTCGTATGTGCCGTGGGAAGCCTCCCCAAGCAGCACAAAGCTGGCCTGACCAGCCCGCCGGATCAGTGGGTCAAGGGAACGTGGTTGATCCGTGACCGGGATCGCCACGGCCCTAACGGCTGCAGCCAGCGCAGACGGCCTGGGCGCTGACTGACTGACGCCCGGCTGATTGGCCCCTGATTGATTTGACTGTGCCGAGCAGGCGGCAGCAAGACCAGACAGAACGAGGGCCGTGGTGCGGAGCGTCAGGGATACCGGCTTCATGGAGTCACCTCTTGGGGGCACGGACGTGCGGAAAAGCGCAGGAGATAAATATCCAGGGTATTGCAGGGGTCTACTGCGCCTGAGGCTAGTCCGACTGCGCCAGGACCAAATGGTTCCCTTCCCAATCTGTCTGAAGACACTTGTGGCCCAGTCCCTGCCTTGGGTGAAGACATTAAGGCCTGGGTCGGCCGGGTCAGAGGCGGATCCCCGGTGGACACGTTCCGGGGCCGCGCTCTGCTGTCCGGCAGCTTTCTTCCCTGCATAGTCATGGAAGCCTGGCCCGCCTCTAGCGTGAAATGGGATGAAGTCCCATTTACAAAGTTCTGAGGTGAACGGTGGACATGGCGTGTGCAAATACAGGCATGACGCTTCCGTGGGTAATGCAGATGGACTGGCAAGATCTCGTGTTCCTGCACTGGCCGGTGCCAGCCTTGGTGCTGGCACCACACCTGCCGGCCAGCGTCGAACTCGACCTGTGGGATGGTCAGGCCTGGCTGTCCATCGTTGCCTTTCAGGTCACAAACTTCCGGCCCCGTGGAGCGCCACTCGGCCTGAAGTTCGGGCAGGTCAATCTGCGGACCTACGTTCAGGCGGGTGGAATCCCGGCCATCTGGACCTTCAGCCTGGACGCGGGTCAGGCGCTTGCCGTCCTGGGAGCCCGGGTGGGGTATCAATTGCCTTATCACCAGGCCGATGTGTCCCTGCAGTCAGAGACGGATTGGCTGGAATTCCGGAGCGTGCGCAGCAGCAACCGCACTCTGAGCTGCAAGCTTCAGTACAGGCCGGTCGGCCCCGCCCGCCCTGCACAGGCAGGGACGCTGGAGCACTGGCTGACCGAGCGGCGCGCCCTGTTCACGGTGGGCTGGGGGCAGAGGCTGTGGCGGGCAGACGTGGAGCATGAGCCATGGCCCCTACAGCAGGCACAGGTGCGCCAGTTGCGCACTTCCCTGCCCGATCAGGTGGGCGCCGTGCTGCCTGGATCACCGCTGGCCCACTACTCGCAGTTTGTCCACGTCCGGGGCTGGTTGCCACAGGACGTCCGGGAGGTCCGTGCCCGCCAGCCGGAATAGGCGAGGACTGCAGACAGAAGCATATGGAGGATGCCGGGCGCAGGGTCAGTCAGGCCTGCGCTCCGGGACTGCCCTCAGTTATGGCGGCCACAACAGACAAGTCCATGCGTTTCGGTCCGCCCTTCTGGGTGAGCGGGGAAGAAATAACAACGGGGGCCTCACTGGCCCCCGGGCTGCTGCGGTGTGTTCCAAGGACTGAGCACCGATTGCGGCAGGCGACAGACCTTGAGATCCTGCAGCGCGAAGCTGGTGGTCTTGCCCGGATAGATCCGCACGGCGGTAAACGGCTTGGCCGAAGCGGAATGCAGGGCGACCTTGACCGGACGCAGGCCCGTGTTGTTCGCCGTAGGAACACTGAGCTTGCGACTGATACCCGAGCCCAGCGCCTGGACCGTCACCTGAGCCGATCCCGCGTTCTTCAGGCTGGCTGACAGATAATCGAGGTTTTGGACTGGTCGGCTGAAGCGGTATTCGACAAAGTCATTCGGACCCGTAGACGCCCTGTTCACGGTCACCGAATTGCTGCCCTTCCCTAGCCCCGCTGAACTGAGCGCACGAGCCACTCGGTGTTGTTGCTCCGGTAACGTGGCTGCTTCCATTTGGCATCCGGATAGGACGTGAGGTCCCGCTCCAGCATTTCCCAGATCAGGATTTTTGGACGTGAGGTCTGGAAAGCGTCATCGTGCAGGTAGGTCTCGAGCCCGTGCCACTGCCCACGGTCTGCGGGAACCGACAGGTCGAAGACGTCTTTTTTCAGGGCGAACCTCAGGGCATTGGGGAACCCCAGCCACTGTGCCGAGTAGCTGCTCCCGACCAGGGCGATGCCCGGAGCTTCGTCTCCCAGCAGATCCGCAGAGCCTGTGGCGCGGGTCAGTTCCAGGCCATAGTGCTTGTCGGCGACCGGGACGGTCTTGCCCTGCGCAAGCAGCAGCTTGTACAGGTCTCCCTTCATAGGCCCTGGCTTTGTTTCGACCAACGCATAGTTCACGCCTGGAACGCCCTTAAGCAGGGACGGTTGCGTGCCCAAATAGGCAGCCAGAGTGCGGGCGGCCTCAGTTCCACCCTTGGGAGACCAGTGGGTGTCCTGCCGGAAATACAGCGGAATATCAGCCACCCGGCGCGGGCTGCTGCGGAACGCGGCACTCAGGTCAGGCGCCAGGATTCTGTTCGCCCGCATGAACTTGATCGTGCGGCTGTACCTTGCACCGACAGCCTGAGGAATCTTGAAGCCTGCCGGCAGGTATTCCGGATAGATGCGCGCCTTCATGGAGGTGACCAGCACGACCAGACGCGTTCCATTTCTTGCCAGGGCACGCTCGACCCCACGGATCAGGTTCAGCGAAACCCCGATGTCCAGCGACTCGGTGGTGTCGTAGGTGTAGTAGAGCCAGCCACTTTTGCCTACGATCACCTCGTTGGCGTGGGAAGGACAGGAGGGCACCAAGCATAAGCATGCTGGACAGACGACTTCCTTGATCTCGGAACACGGCGGGCTCCTCTCTGAGCATTCAGGGGGTATGGGGATTCGGGCTGTCTGCCTTGGGATCGTAGCTTACGGGGATGAACCGTTCCGGAATTTCCCAGACGACGAGTTCCGGCGGACTTTCAGCCAGTTCCTGACCGGCCAGGTATCCGGTCATGGGGAGTATTGGGCCCTTGCCTTCGCGGGCCACATTCAGCACGTCACTCTGCAGGGCCTGCTTGAGCGCTCCGGAAAAGTTCCAGTTCTCACTGGCGCTGTAACTGGTTCCGACCAGCACCACGGGAATGGCGTCGCCTCCAAGCAAATCGCTCTCCTGGCTGTCGTCTGCCAGCAGGGCCTCCCCACTGCCTGCCCGGGTCTGCTGGGTCGTGCGGCGAACCAGCGTGTCAGGCCTGGGGCCAATGCGGTCTTGCAGGGGACCCAGCGGGACGTAGTTGAGCAGATCGCCAGCATGGCTGGTGCGTCCCGCGTCAGTGGTCTGAAATTCGGTCTGCGGTAACTCAGGGTTCAGGGACGCGGCAGTGCGGGCAATCGCAGTGGCAGCCACTTCAGCGCCGAAAGGGGTCCAATGGGTATCGGTCCGCAGAAACACGGCGCCGCGCTGTTTTGCCGACTGCAAGGCTGGCAGCAGGTCGGTGACGGGCACTCCTTCCCGCTGCAGGGCCGACACGAAGGTGGTGTAACGGTTGCGGGTGTACGACGGCAGCTGGTAGCGCCCCAGATACTCCTCGTAAATCCTGGCCTTGGCCGGTACCACCGCCACCACAAGCTGCGCTCCGGAAGCCTGCAGCCGCGCCTGAACTTCCTTGATGTACGACAATTTCCTCTGCGTCTCGGCGGCTTCATCAGGGACGTACTGGAATTCCTCGGTGGTGAACAGCCAGCCGTCCTCCCCGATCACGACGCCTGGGCGGCCCTCCCTGAATAACGCATAGTTGACCAGTCCCCAGAGGTCCACTCCGGTCTGCCGGAAGAGGGTGTTTGCATCCAGGTTCTTCTCAAAGGCCTGAGCCCACTCCCCCTGGACGACGTTCTGGCCTTCCGGCAGCATGCGCGCTTCACGGGGGGCGAGGGTCAGCCCCGCTCCGAGGGCCATCGTGACCAGCAGGAACACCCCGGGCCAGGACCTCAGGCGTGGCCGGGCGGGGGAAGGACCGGAGACAAGCTGATCGTTGGCAAATTCAGTCATGTCGTCTCCTCAGAACTGAAAGTACAGAAACGGGGTGTAGGACTGCGCACTCAGCTTGAGGACCGCCAGCAGGAACAGCGGAGCCACGGCAAGGTAGGCGGTAGTCTGCAGCCGCTGCCCGACGGTGGCACGGGTCCTGGCCGCCCACTGTTCCCAGGACGGCGCCACGTACACCAGCACCCCGGCCAGCATCATCACAGTCAGCTGGCTGCCGGTTACCTGCCATGACAGGGCGTCACTCAGGCCCCAGCCGTTCAGGCCCAGCATGCCCTGGTAGATACGGAAGGCTTCGCCGACGTCCGCGGCCCGGAACATGACCCAGCCCAGCACCACCAGCACCATGGTCCCCGTGATGCTGAGGACCGGAGCCACCGGGCTCCAGAGCTTGCGCTCGCCGAGGTAGCGTTCGGTGGCCAGGATGCTGCCATGCCACGCCCCCCACAGGACGAAGGTCCAGTTGGCACCATGCCACAGGCCTCCAAGGACCATGGTCAGCCACAGGTTGAGGTAGGTCCGTCCCCGCCCCCGGCGGTTTCCCCCGAGGGCGATATACAGGTATTCGCGCAGCCACGACGACAGGCTCATGTGCCAACGTTTCCAGAATTCCGTGATGGACCGGCTGATATAGGGGTGGTTGAAATTTTCAGGAAAGCGGAAGCCCATCATGGCGGCCAGACCGATGGCCATGTCGCTGTAGCCCGAGAAGTCGAAGTACAGCTGCAGCGTGTACGCCAGCGCACCCAGCCACGCGTCAGCAAATGTGGGGTCTGGCGACGCGAAAGCGGCCGTCACCAGCGGGCTGATGCTGTCGGCGATCAGCACTTTCTTGCAAAAGCCCACCATGAAGCGCTGCGCACCCAGGCTGAAATTCTCGAAGGTATGGTCGCGGTGGCGGAACTGATCGGCCAGCAGATGGTATTTGAGGACCGGGCCGGCGATCAGGTGGGGAAACAGCGCGATAAAGGCCGCGAAGTCCAGGGGATGCTGGGTCGCGGCGACTTCCTTCTTGTAGACGTCTGCCAGGTATGAGATGGCGTGGAAGACGAAAAAGGACAGGCCGATCGGCAGCAGTACCGGAGCCCAGCTGAACGGCTGGAAGCCGAGCGAGGCGATGACCGCGTTGAAGCTTTCCACGCCGAAGTTGGCATACTTGAAATACGCCAGGGTACAAAGGTTGGCCGCCACGCCTGCGATCAGCAGCCAGCGCCGATGCGGCTGCCGCGCCGATTCGATCGCGAGCGCCAGAAGATAACTCACGGCAGTCACGCCGATCAGCAGCCACAGGAAGTCGAACCGCCACCAGCCGTACAGTCCATAACTGGCCAGCAGAATCCAGGCACTGCGCGCCCGGAACGGCAACAGGTAGTAGACGATCAGGAACAGGGGCAGGAACACGAACAGGAACACATTGCTGCTGAAGACCACAAAAAACTCCCTATCTGGTGCTTGTGGTGCTCCGGGTCCAGAAGGCTCCCTTGTTGGTCACGACCACCGAATAGGCGGCGCTCCGCTCCAGCTGGACGTCTTTGAATGTCGCGAGGGGCCTGGTTCCCTGAAAGGCAGCCAGACTGATCTTGATGCCGTTGACGGCCCGGCTGCCCAGGCGGCTGGCCACGACTCCCGGAATGACCGCTGTTTTTCCGTCAGCCGTCTTCAGGTTCACTCCCGGACGGCTGCTCAGGTTGTACAGCACGATCAGGGCTTTGGCCCGGTTCGTGTTGGTCGGATCGTCGAACACGACAATCTTGGGGGCGCTCGCGGTGCCGGTCAGCGCAACAGTGTAGTAATGCCCGGCCGCGACATTCAGTGTCTGGCTGGTGCGGCCGGCAGAGAGCTTGGGACTCCCCTGGGGAATCACCAGGTATGGGCTGGACGCAGCGTTTTTCACCGAATAGCTTTTGTTGCCGATCCGCGCTGTGGCCAGTGCTCCAGTCACGTTCACGATCCGGACATAGGCCGAGTCGGCAGGCGGTTCAGGTGCATACAATCCGTCGCTCTGGGCACTGGCGCACGACGCCCCAGCAAGGGCTAAAAACAGGCAGATTTTCTTCACCGGGCTATTGTACGTTTGCGTTCTTCTTTTATAAGCAGGTGCAAGCATGTGCATTGTTTTGGAATTCACTATGTAACAGGTGTGCCGCTTTCCGGAAATGACAGGCAAATCAGCTTCGCTGCAGCGCCGTGAGGCAGCTGCACATCAGGGAGAGCTCACGCTGGCTTCGTTCCGCGCAGCCCTGCAGATCCAGGGATAAGCCGTCAGTCTTCGAGGTAGTCTCGTAGACTCCGGCGCTGGCTCTGGTGGTATTTCATTTTGCGCAGGGCCTTGTTCTCGATCTGCCGGATACGCTCGCGCGTGACGCCGAAGTGCTTGCCGACCTCTTCCAGCGTGTGTTCGCGGCCGTCGGAGAGTCCTTTCCTGAGCCGCAGCACCAGCGCCTCCCGGGGGTCAAGCAGCGCCAGCATCCGCTCAAGTTCCTCGCCCATCAACACTGTGCTGGCGCGCGACAGCGGCGACTCCCTGAGGTCATCGGGGATGAAATCGCCGTAGGACGAGTCGCCCTCGTCACCGACTGGTGTCGCCAGACTGATGGTGTCCCGCGTGAGGCTCAGGGTCTCCTCTACCCTGGCCTTGTCCCATCCGGGGCCCATGGCTTCGGCAATTTCTTCCGATGAGGCGTCGCGGCCCAGTTCCTGTCCCAGCTGACGCGAGGTCCGCATGACCTTGTTCATGGTCTCAACCATATGCACCGGAATCCGGATGTTGCGGGACTGGTCCGCCAGCGACCGGTTGACGGCCTGCCGGATCCACCACGTGGCGTATGTGGAAAACTTGAAGCCACGCCGGTACTCGAATTTTTCCGCACCACGGATCAGGCCGCTGTTGCCTTCCTGAATCAGGTCCAGCAGGCTCATGCCGCGGTTGGCATACTTCTTGGCAATGCTGACCACCAGGCGGAGGTTCGCCTCGATCAGCTGCTGCTTGGCCTGCTCACCGTCTTCCACGGTCCGCTGCAGCAATCGACGCTGACGCTCGTCGAGATCAAGCTCGTCGCCCAGACGCTTCAAGGCGTCCTGTCCGGTTTCCATGCGCCGGGCAAGCTCAATCTCCTCAGCCACCGTCAGCAGAGGCACCCGCCCGATTTCCTGCAGGTACTGCCGCACCGGGTCCATCGTGACCGTAGCCGGAAGGTCCGCAATATCAAATTCGAACGGCTCGTCCTTCTCCGCCACCTCGGCTTCAAGGTCGTCCGTATCGGGGTTTATATCCGGGATCTCTTCCTCGAGAAGGTCCTCTGGGCTGGGTTCCTCGGTGACCGGTAACTCTTCAGCCAGCGGGGTGGGGCGCGGGTCTTCGACAGTTTCCACAGGAAGAGCCGCGGCTTTGGCGCGTGGGGAGCGACGGGGTGCACGTGTCATGCGTGCCCCGTGCACAAGGAAGGCACACCGATCATTGCCTGCAGCCTAGCCCACCGGGGCCCCGAAGATTGCAGATTGTCTTGTGGAGGGACGCGACTTACGAGATTGTTTCCGTGCGATTGCCTATGCAAAAAGCACCACAAAAGCAATGGAAGTCACCCGGGGGGTTAGGGCATGCCTGGCAGGACCATGGGGCACACGAATACCGGCCAGCATCGAGACGCTGCCGCCGCCGGTTCAAAAAAGGCGTCCTGGACCCCACCCCGTCGCGGGCGTCCCTCCCTGCCGGGAACGGAACAACACACCAGAGCGCACTGGGCAAGCTGCGCACGTCAAAAGCCCTTCTGACCAACACGGCCAACCCTACCCTTCTACCCAGCAAACAGCTGGACTTTGCTGTTTGATCGGCCCTGCAGCATGAGTCTTGCTCTGTGCAGCAGCGCCGCTGGGTCCTAAAGTTCAGTCCGGCTTAGGCATGACAGCCGCGAACAGGACGTGCGCACCTTCATCCGCGCTGTGAATGGCCGTCACGGGCACTTCCGCTGCCTGCAGCAGGTGTGCTCCCTCATGCTCGGACTCGGACATGGAGACATTTATGGTTTCCGGCATCAGGTCCAGATCCGCCGGAAAGATGATCTGCACGGTCGCGTGCACCGCTCCATCGGCAATCATCGGGGGAGTGACGAACCTGACCTCTCCCTGGTTCGCTGATGCATCGGTCTGGGCGGCCTCAACGACAGCCTCCAGAAACTTCTTCAGTTCAGCCTCTCTGTATGCCTTGGTATGCACCTGCCGCACTTTTGCGTCTACCACATCCATAAATCGGGCCATACGACATTGTCCTACTTCTGGCGATCCAGACCCAAGCGGGATGTGGGGCTTCCGAGGTCAGGGAAGGCAGGTGAGACGCGTGCCTCTATCCCGACGGATCACGTCACAAGGGACCTCAGGACTGACCTTTCTGATCTCAAAGAGATTTATCAGACGATGGCTGCAGGGGCGCAGTGCTGGCGTCCGTTCCCTCACCAGGCCTCCAACCCACGGTTTGACGCCTCAGGCAGAAATTGCCACTGCGTCACGTCCTTGCCCTTTTGCCTCGTAAAGTGCCTGATCTGCCCTCTGAAGCAGGTCGGCGGGCGCATCATCTGGGCGGGCCTGCGCCAGACCGCAGCTGACCGTGACCGGCACTGGCAAAGGCAACGTCATGTTCTGCAGCGCTTCACGCACCCGCTGCGCGACCATCTCGGCAGCGCGAAGGTCCCCGGCGATCAACACCATGAATTCTTCTCCGCCCCAGCGTCCGACGCGGTCCACACCCCGGACGGCGCAGCGGGTGGCTGTGGCTGTCGCCCGGAGCACCTCGTCTCCTACCGCGTGACCATACGTGTCGTTGACCCGCTTGAAATGATCGAGATCGAACAGGATGACACTCATGGGGATTCCTGTGGCCTGGCTTTCATGCAACGCCATCTGCAGCCAGTCGTCCAGCTGGCGCCGGTTGGCCAGACCGGTCAGCGGATCGGTATGGGCCAGGTTCGCCTGAGCCTGAGCCCGCGCGATCGCGGAGACGTAGTGCCGCTGCACCAGCAGCAGCAGACCCAGACAGACAATCATGGTGACGTGCATGGCGTACATCTGCACCAGCGAGTTGCCGTACAGCGTCTTGTACTGGAGAGGCACTTCCGGGGACGACCAGTAGACGATACCCAGACCAGCCAGTCCACCAAAGAGGCCCAGCGAGAACAGCAGGGCAGGTCGCGGCGGCAGAACAATGAAGGCCATGATGTACGACAGCGGCAGCCAGTAGCTATAGCCGCCCAGGCCCGTTGCTGTGTGGTTAACCAGCAGGACCTCGGACAGCCGCACCAGGGCGGCGCCCGCTCCCAGAATGAGCTCAGTTAGCCCGATGACCCAGAAGGAACCGGGCCAGCGCCACAGCACACCAATGAAAATCATGTTTTTTATGGCGATGACACAGAGGGAAAGGGTGTCCTGAGGACTGAACCCCCACAGCTGGCGGAGGCCAAGCGTCAGGACGGCCGTGATCATCACACTGGCGAGAATGACGATCAGCGCGTCCCGTCGGTACAGGAACGAGGGAGAACCGGTAGAGAATTTTGCCAGGGTGCCTTTCACCGAAATGCAGAGTAGTACTGCTGACCTGACGGCAGCGTGACAACCCAGAAAGTGAACGGCGCTGGGGCGAGGGGATTACTGCTGTTTCCATCAAATGTTAAGGCGCCGTGGCTACAGCAGGCAATCGGGTGCCCCTAATCCGCCGCAAACACGGCGTCATTCTGCTTCAAGTCCACCATTCCCTCTCGCTCCCGGAAACGGTCTGGGTGCCCCGCCCGAAGCCACACCGTTTCCCTCCGCAGGCGCGTTGCGGGCTGGCGCGCCAGATAACCAGACTTGGTTTCGCGTCCTTGAGCTACAGTATGCGGATGCCAGTGTTTGAACCTCTTGCCGAAGCCATGAACGAAGGAGTCATCATGGTCGATGCAGGCTGGCAGGTCATCTATGCCAATCGTCAGGCGCGCCTGCTGTTTCGCCGACCGGATCTGAGCCTGCCCCTGCCACTTCAGGACCTCATTCCTGATGAGCCGACGACAACCACCTGGCGTGACCTTGACCGCGCGATGAAGCAGCAGGTGCCGGCTGAACTGGATGTGTTCTACCCTGCGCTGTTCGCGTGGCATAACGTGCGGGCATTCCCGCATGACGGTGGGCTTGGTCTGATCCTGAGCAATATCACCGACCGACAGTGGAGCCTTCAGAAGGACATGGAGCGTGGCTACCTACGCACTCTGTTCAAGGACGCACCTGTTGCTGTGTCCGTGACGCATGGTCGGGAACATAGCTTTAACTTCGCAAACGAATTTGCGACCCGGCTGGTCGGCAACCGGGACATTGAAGGACGGACCTTGCGGGATGCCTTCCCCGACCTGGCTGGCCAGGGATTTTACGAACTGTACGATCAGGTGTACATGACCGGCGAGAGATTTGAAGGCACCGAATCTCCGGCACAGCTGACAGACCCGTATACCGGCGAAATGAAAGCGCTGTACGTCAACCTGTCACTGATCCCTGTCCGTGGGTTCGACAATCAGGTGGCGGGAGTTCTATCCATTTCGGTTGACGTGACCAGCTACGTGGTGGCTGCGCAGGCTTGAGGATAAACCGTAAAAGACAGCTGTCTTTCAAGACCATTTCAACCGCTTTGACTGTGGCCAACGACGCCTCTTTATGGTGTCCCGCTCGAGCAAGGCAGAGCCTCATCCCTTGCCGCGCCGGACCGCGACCACGTTTCGTTGCCAACAACTGGTTTTGATTTCGCCTGGTTCACGTGTCGAGCGTAGAGGTAAAAGAGGTGGAGACCACGCCGCAGCAATACGGGCGCCAGGGCCGTAAACGCACGGAGAACGCCGCTGCGTGCACCAATTCTCTGGGCACCTGGGAAGGCCTGCCAATGGACCGCCAACGCACGCAGATTCACGGCTCTCGTTTTCTCCCTTGCTCAATTCCAGCCCCCACTGAGCAAGGCGAATGTGACAGCTCGTTTATTAGAATGTAGTGAAGATGGACCGAGTCGAACGCCGCCAACAACCTGTGCGGGCTGCCTCACCTGCCAAAAGCGGTGAGGGCGGCAGCGCGGACTGGCGGCGCCGGATCTACCTGATCGCCCTGCTGTTCGGCATACCTGTGCTGGTGCTGGTGTGGCTGCTGCAACTTGGCCGCACGGAGCCGGACATGTATGTCATGTACGGTCATCCAGCACTGCTCGTGATGTGCATATGGGGCACGGCGTGGCTGCTCAAGGGGCGAAGCCTGCAGGTAGCAGAGCGTGTGGTCTTTCTGTGCAATGTCGTGGCCGTCTTGTTCCAGAGTTTCGCCACGGTGCTGTCTGCGCCCCAACCCATGATCGACACCAGCAGTCCGGCCTACTGGATGCTGGTGGCGGTGTCGATTCTCAGCTTCCTGATGTTCGGACGGCGGGAAGCTATCCAGGTCACGGTGGGTCTGTATCTGCTGGGCGTCATGTTGCCCTGGGCGGCGCTGGCCTGGCGGGGCCTGCCCTTTTCCAGTCAGCCGGAGTTGCTGCGGGTTCAGCTGACCTGCGGTGCCATCCTGGCGCTGCTGTGTGGGCTTGCCTGGTACCGTGAGCGCTTTCAGATCGAGCGTGAAGCGCGTTTGCTCCAGGAGCATCTGGCCAATTCGGATCCCCTGACTCTGCTTCCCAACCGCCGCGCGCTGTATCCCGCCATTGAGGCCCTGCTGGCAGAGGAGCCTGAGAACGAACCGGCAAGTCTCCTGCTGGTGGACATCGATCATTTCAAACGCATCAACGACACGTTCGGCCATAACGTCGGTGACGAGACGCTTCAGGCGTTCGCGTCGCTTCTGCGACGAACCCTCCGGGAGACCGACCAAGTCGGCCGCTGGGGAGGCGAAGAGTTCATGATCATCCTGCCCGGAGTTTCAGGCGAGGTTGCGCTGGAAGTGGCCCGGCGCCTGCAGCAGACCGCGCAGGTTCATCCTCACGGGGTGGCCGGCACGATCACGGTCAGTATCGGGGTTTCGGAGTGGGCTGCCGGCGACACGCTGCAGACCTGGGTGGCGCGTACCGACGCGGCCCTGTACCGGGCGAAGGCTGCGGGCCGGAACCGGGTGGTGGGCGTCTGGGCCAGCGGCGACCAGCGCCAGATGACTGTGCAGACCACCTCTGATGGCGGCAGGCATGAGCTCAGCAGCGTTGAGGAAATCCTGGAGACGACCGGTCAGGCTGGCTGAGAAGACTGAAGGCTGGGCACGCGACCTGAGTGTACCGGGAGAGTGACCGCCTGCGGCTGCTCTTGCCGGACCCGGTCTGCGCGGTGTTCCTTTGGGATGAGGGCAAGGCGGTGACACAAGCCTGTGCCCTGCACTCTGAATATTCGCAAGAACCACTCAACTGCCAGGATTTTTCCCAGTCAGGACTGGTCTGGCGCCTGCCCTTGACTGGACTGCGTGTGCACGGCCAGCTGTCTGAGCGCGAAAATAGCACGGCCCCCGCGCTGGCCTACGCGCCCTGACATATCAATCGGTCCACAGACACACCTGCCACGCTGGCTCAATTCCCTGCCCTCTTGTTGACCGAGCCGAGAGAAAGCCCGAGTGTCGTTCACGCCGCATCCAATAGCCCCCTCGAGGAGACCCGATGTCCGCACACCCTTATGTTTCTGCTTCCGACCGCTATGACACGATGACTTACCAGAGAAGCGGGCGCAGTGGCTTGTTGCTTCCTGCCATTTCGCTGGGGCTGTGGCATAACTTCGGAGCGGCCGATCAGCTGGAAAATGCGCGGGCCATTCTGCACCGCGCTTTTAGCCTGGGGATCACGCATTTTGACCTCGCCAACAACTACGGGCCGCCTCCCGGCTCGGCAGAGGAAACCTTCGCTCAGGTGTTGTCCCGTGACCTGCGTCCCTACCGCGACGAGCTGATCATCTCCACCAAAGCGGGCTACGACATGTGGGCGGGACCGTACGGCAACTGGGGCTCGCGTAAGTATCTGGTCGCCAGCCTGGATCAGAGCCTGAGGCGCCTGGGCACGGACTACGTGGATCTCTTCTACCACCACCGGCCGGACCCGGAGACCCCGCTGGAGGAAACGATGGGCGCGCTGGATTTTATCGTCCGCAGCGGACGGGCCCTCTATGTCGGAATCAGCAATTACGGACCGGATCAGACCCGTGAGGCCGCGCGTATCCTGCGCGGACTGGGAACACCATGCGTGATTCATCAGCCGAGTTACAGCATGCTCAACCGCAGGGTGGAAACCGGGCTCCTGGCGGCGCTGCACGAAGAAGGAATCGGTAGCGTCGTGTTCAGCCCCCTGCAACAGGGACTGCTGACCGACAGATATCTCCGGGGAATTCCTGCGGACTCCAGGGCCGCGTCAGATGGAAGGTTTCTGCGTCCCGAGCACGTCACAGACGAAGTCCTGCAACGAACGCGCCAACTCAACGTTCTGGCAGCGGAGCGCGGTCAGACGCTGGCGCAGATGGCGATCGCGTGGGTGCTGCGGCGGCCGGAAGTAACATCGGCACTGATCGGTGCGAGCCGCCCGCAACAGGTCGAAGATGGCGTGCAGGCGCTGAAGAATCGTCAGTTCGGCGACGAGGAACTGGCACGAATCGACGACATCCTGAACGCCTGAGCTGCACTGGCCGGTCTGGAGGTACCTGCTTCAGCGCTGGAGCGCGGACCGGAGCACCGCTGATTCCACCTGCAGTTCCAGAAAAACCACTCCTGACAGCGCCGAACCTATGGCCGGGGCAGCTTGGTACTTACGATCTGCTGGAGCAGGTTCCTCAGCGAAGTGTTGATCGCGGCTGCCGACTGACCCAGGTCCGCAAACACCCTGGTGTCCTGGATGGTGGTCAGGTAGACCTGGGTGCGCAGGTCGGTTCTGTAGGTGTTGCCGGAGTATGTGGCCGCCTGCGTCACACGCGCGTTCGGGATGACCACGTGCAGCATGGTCGTCAGGACGTTGGCATTGCCTGCACGGACATGGGTTCCCTGGACATGGGTGACGAGCTTGCAGCCCCGTGGGTCCACAGGACGGAGGTTCAGCGCCTGAGCAAGTTGCACAAACGATTCCATGCCATACCGGGTGGCCACCTGATCAGCCTTTCCGGCGCTCCAGAAGCTCACGATCGGCGTCAGGCACAACCCCTGCAGGTTTGATGCACTGTAAGCAGGGGCAGGACGCTGCGCTCCGGCAGCACTCAGGGTTGTCAGAAGCAGCGTGCACAGCAGTTTCCTGGTCATATTCAACCTCCGGCACGCAGCTTAGCCTCACCGGTCCAGCGGAGAGCTTCTTGTAAGCATCGCCATAAGAAACCGCACAGACGCAGGGTGGCTCAAAGGCTGTGGAGGATTTCGGCGGCGCAGGATGCCACGCAGTTCGTACAGCCCGCAAGGGACCTGAGATCCCCCTGCTGGCTGCACACCACCCTCCGGGTTGCCGCGCCCCACGCCGACATAATTTGCCTGCGCAGAAGGAGCTTACAGACTCAGGAATCCGCAGCCGAGCCGAGCTTGAGCTCTTCGAAAATCTCCGAGGTGTGCTGACCGAGGGTCGGCGGTGCGCGTCTCACCGGCGGCCTGGCACCGTCCAGGTCCCAGGGGGGCGCAGTGACGGTCGTCATGCCCAGAGAGGCATGCTCGACCTCCACAGCCACTCCACGTGCCACCACGTGCGGGTCCGCGAACACCTCGCCCAGGTCGTTGACCGGACCACAGGGGACGCCGGCCGCTTCGAGCCGCTGCATCATTTCGGCCCTTGTAAAGTTGTCGAGCGCCACGAGCAGAATCTCTTCCAGGCTGTGGCGGTGCTCGACGCGGCCTTCATTGGTCAGGAACCGGCCGTCATTGGCGAGGTCGTGCAGGTCCAGACCGTGACAGAACCTCTGCCACAATGAATCGTTGCCCACCGCAATGTTGATAAAGCCATCGCCGCACCTCAGGGTGCCGTAAGGAACGATGCTGCGGTGTTCGTTGCCGATGGGACCCGGTACTTCACCGACCGCAAGGTACCGGCTGACCTGACTGGATCCCAGCGCGATGACGCTCTCCAGCAGGTTGACGTCCAGCCGCTGGCCCACGCCGGTGCGCTCCCGTTGATAGAGGGCCGCCAGGATGGCCTGGGTCAGCAGGGCACCGGAAAACACATCAGCCACTGCCACGCCCACACGCAACGGGGGCCGACCTTCCTCGCCGTTGTAGCTCATCAGGCCGCCCATGCCCTGCGCAATCACGTCATAGCCGGCGCGGTCACGGTAGGGACCGTCCTGCCCGAAACCCGACACGCTGGCATAGATCAGGCGCGGATGCCGCTCGTGAAGGGCCTCCCACCCGAAACCGAGGCGGTCGAAGGTCCCCGGCCGGAAGTTTTCGACCAGGATGTCGGTCTCGGCAATCAGGCGGGCAGCGACCTCCTGGCCAGTCTGGGTCTTCAGGTCCAGGACCACGCTGCGCTTGTTCCGGTTCACACTCAGGAAATAGCTTGATTCCCGGCCCTGGGCGGACGTCTGAAATGGAGGTCCCCACCCGCGGGTATCGTCGCCCTGGGGGGGCTCGACCTTGATGACGTCGGCACCCAGGTCACCCAGCAGCATGGTGCAGAAAGGTCCGGTGAGCACGCGCGTGAAGTCGGCGACCCGGATGCCGGCCAATGGCAGTGTCACAGCCCTCTCCAGACGCTCTGGCAAGGGCCGCTCACAGGCGAGAATCCCAACATGGCGCCCCACAGCTTCCGCAAACCGGACTGACATCCGGGGAGCGCGCCCAGGGGGCGACTTCGTAGCCATTGGTCAGTCTTGTGCGGACCCCAGGGCACCTGAAGCGCGAAGCTGCAGACCGTGGGCATGTGGTGCGTTCAACATTCTTCATTCATGCCTCCAGCAGGATGAACTCCTTCCCTGCTCCGGCTCTATTGTGCATGGCGTCCTGCGGCCCTCACGAACAGCCGCCGAGAGCAATCCGGGCCCGTGAATGTCGCCCGCTCAGCCCCGCGCCAGCAGAGGGCACAATAGGAACCATGCTCGACTTGACCGGAAAGGTAGTGCTTGTGACGGGAGGCTCACGTGGCATCGGGGCGGCCACTGCACGGATTCTGGCAGGGGCCGGTGCCCAGGTCATCATTCATTACGGGCAGAGTGCGGATCAGGCCCAGACGCTTGTCAGGGAGCTTGGTGACGCGCACGCCGTCGCCATGGGTGCGGACCTCACGCAGCCCGGAGCAGCAGCAGCACTCTTCCAGGAAGCGCTCTCGTGGCAGGGCCGGATTGACGTGCTGGTGAACAACGCCGGCATTGCCCCGAGCGTGACGGTCGATGACGGGATGGATAGATGGGCCGGCACCTGGGCAACCACCCTCCAGGTCAACCTGGTGGCGGTGGCCGACCTGTGCCGGGAAGCGATCCTGCACTTCCGGGAACGTCAGGGCGGAATCATTATCAACGTGGCAAGCCGGGCGGCTTTTCGTGGCGACAATCCCGACGCCATGCATTACGCGGCGTCCAAGGGCGGCGTCATTGCCCTGACACGCTCGATCGCTCGCGGCTATGCACGGGAAAATATCCTGGCCTACGCGGTGGCTCCCGGGTGGGTCCGCACGGAGATGGCTGAAGGGTATCTCCGTGACCACGCAGCAGAAATCGCGCGGGACATTCCCCTGGGCGACGTGGTGCCTCCAGAGGAGGTGGCACATACGATTGCGTTTCTGACCTCAGGGCTGGCGCGGCACATGACCGGAGCGACCCTGGACCTCAATGGCGCTTCGTATGTTCGCTAACTCCGGAGGCCAACTGCTGGGCCTCCCGCCTGCCAGACTCCTGGTGTCAAGCAGCCCCCACCCGGTTTGTGGCCCCCATCATCCTGTGGGTCTGCCGGACAGCACCGGCTGTGAGATTTAAATGCATCACAGTGGCCGCTTGATTTTGCTGCCCTGGGTACATCTCACCTTGCGTGCCTACGGGCAGTTTCGCCCTATGACTGCGCCAGATGGCCAAGGAATCCTGGCCATCTGACAGTGGCTCCTTTATGGGACCAGAGGCTAGATTTCCTTCTGGAGTCTGCCTATGTCTACCCGCATCAAATATCCTCGCACCCCCCATCTCCCCTGGTCTCCTGGTGCCAGTGGGGACGACACGCGCATGGCGGACACCCGCCAGTTTGAGGGGCGCGAGGTTGTGATCACGGAAAAGCTCGACGGAGAAAACACGACCCTTTACCGTGACGGGATGCATGCCCGGTCGCTCGATCCACGGCCGCACCCCTCACGCGACTGGGTCAAGGGACTTCAGGGACGCATCGGGTACCGACTTCCGGCAGGCTGGCGCGTGTGCGGAGAGAATCTGTTCGCGCGGCATTCTCTGGCCTACGACAGCCTGGAATCCTACTTCTACCTGTTCAGCATCTGGGACGACACGAATTCGTGCCTGTCATGGAACGAGACCTGCCAGTGGGCCGCAGAGCTGGGTATACCCACACCACCAGAGCTGTACCGCGGGCCCTGGCACGAACCGACAGTGCGGCAGCTGAAGGTGGACGACCAACAGATGGAAGGGTACGTGGTCCGGACGGTCGACGGTTTCGTGTTCGGCGACTTTCAGAAATGCGTGGCGAAATGGGTTAGGAGCGGGCACGTGCAGACCGGTGACCACTGGCTGCACCAGGCTGTCGTGCCCAACCGCCTCCGGGAGACACGGTGAGGCCCTTTCTGACCGAGTGGCACGCGGGCGCCCGTCCGGACTTCGTTACTGTCGCCGAACAGCTCCGCGACACGCTTCCGCTGTTGACTGAACTGAAGACCACGCCACAGGACGCCGAGTGGCACGCCGAGGGTGATGTAGGCACGCACACGCATCTGGTCCTGCAGGAGGCGTATGACATTGCAGACCGGGAAGGGCTCATGCCGGACGAGCGCTTCGTGCTGGTGCTCGCCGCAGCCCTGCACGATCTGGGAAAGGCACTGACCACCCGCCGGGCGGAGGACCGCAACGGACAGGCCCGCATCATCTCGCCCCGGCACGCGGACCGGGGACGATCATATCTGGCGTACCGCCTGCCGGAACTCGCTCTGCCCTATCCGCTGATTCAGCAGGTGATGGCCCTGGTGGGGCACCATCACGACCTGTCACGCACCTTGAGCGCCGGGACCGAACCAGCCTACCGGCGCCTGGCCCGGCAGGTGGGTCTGCGCACGCTCTATCTGCTGGAGGTGGCCGATATCCGGGGACGTGTCGCCCCGGACCGCGAATCCAAGCTGGAGGATCTGGAGCTGTTCCGGCTGGGCGCTGAGGAATACGGTCTGTGGAATGGAAGTGACCCCTACGGCCCGTGGCGCGAGCTGATTGACGCCGAGCTCGCTGCCTTTTCCGCCGGATACCGGGACCTCGTGTTCGGCCAGGGAGTCATGGATTATGAGGCCGGGCTGATCCAGACCCCTCACGAGGCGATTGCTCGTGCCTATCCGGCCCGCGCCGGCTTTCCACAACTGGTGGTGACCTGCGGCCCAAGCGGCGCGGGCAAAAGCTCCTGGGTTGCCGAGCACTGTCCTGACCACGCTGTGGTGTCGCTGGACCTGCTGCGGGATCAGCTGTCCGGCAAACGAGCCGATCAGAGCGTCAACGGCCGGGTGCTTCAGGCCGCCAAGGAGCAGCTGAAGACCTCACTGCGGGCCCGCAGGCCGGTCGTGTGGGACGCCACCAATACCCGGCGGGACTTCCGGAACGTGCCCCTTGGGCTGGGGCTGGACTACGGGGCACTGACCACCCTGGTGGTCTTCCAGCCCCCACTGCACAGCATCTTTGAGCGCAATCCCACGCGGGTTCATGCCGTGCCCGCGAGCGTGGTTGCCAGTCAGGTGGCAAACGCGGAGTTTCCTTACGTTGTCGAAGCTCACCGGACAGTGACGCTGGATGAGTACCTTCGCCCGGTCTCCTGAAGACATCTGGTCGCTCCGGAGCAGTAACGTGAAATGGGCCATCTTCTGTGGCCGGATGCCCAGGCGTGCCCAGTGTGCACTCATTTCCGGAGCGCCAGTACATCTCCGCATAACCTGATGTTCCCCCATTCTGGCGGCGCGCCAATACGGCAGTGCACTGGATAAGACCCTGCAGGACAAAAAATTCGTACGACTAAGGCAGGTCCGCCGCCCGCTGGCATAACATGCTTCATGCAAACACGCGTGTTGGGTCACTCCGGCCTGAAAGTCTCGGTGGTCGGTCTCGGGTGCAACAATTTCGGTGGCCGCCTCGATCAGGCCGCCACCACCGCCGTGGTCAGACAGGCCCTGGACCGGGGAATCACGCTGTTCGACACTGCGGACATCTACGGCAACCGGGGTGGGTCAGAAACCATGCTGGGCAAGGCGCTTGGCGCCGAGCGACAGCAGATCGTTCTGGCCAGCAAATTCGGGATTCCGATGGACGACAGCGGGAAGATGCAGGGTGCCCGTCCCGCTTATGTCCGTCAGGCACTCGAAGCGAGCCTGCAACGGCTCGGCACCGATTATCTGGACCTGTACCAGTTGCACCGCCCAGATCCGGAAACGCCTGTTGAAGACACGCTGGGCGCCCTTGATGAACTGGTGAAAGAGGGGCTGGTGCGCGCGGTGGGGGTGTCCAACATGGACGCTGCGGGAGTTCGCGCCGCCGATGAAACGGCCCGCCGGCTTGCCTTGAGCCGGGTCACCTCCTGCCAGGACGAGTACAGCCTGCTCGTGCGGGACATCGAGAGCGAACTGCTGCCCACCATGCGGGAACTGAACATCGGTCTGCTGCCCTACTTCCCCCTGGCCAGCGGCCTGCTGAGCGGGAAGTATCACGCCGGGCAGCCACTGCCGGAGGGAGGGCGCATTTCCGGCTCGGAAGGTGCGCAGAACCGGTACCTGACCGAGCGCAACTGGACGGTCGTCGAACAGCTGCGGCAGTTCACCCAGGACAGGGGACACAGTCTCCTGGAACTGGCTTTCAGCTGGCTCCTGGCACAAGACGTGACCAGCAGCGTGATCGCCGGTGCAACGCGGCCTGAACAGATCGACCAGAACGTCGAGGCCGCCGGGTGGGTCCTCACGTCTGATGAGCTGGCGGAGGTCAACCGGATCACGTCTGCCTGACCGCTGCCGGGTCCACAGCTGGGCTGAGCAGGTCATGCGAAAGCCTGCACCTCGACCGACGGCTCGCTCCACCCCACGGCACCCGGGTCGGATGCCGAAGCATCCCTCCATCATGGCTGCCGGATCCACCCCACCTGAGCACTCGACCGAGCAGCGGCCCGGCCTAGACCAACTCGGTCATGTCGCCTGTTTTCGTCTCCGCCATCCGGCCCAGGCGCCTGCACCAGCGCAGCTCTAAGCTGAGTTCAGGCACTTTTCCGTGTTGAGTCCCGGCCCCGGTTGCCGGGGATCCACGTTGTTGCCATGCCATTCCTGGCGCTCGACATTCCCTCAAGCACTGCCCTGATCGGGGCGGTGCCGGCCACTCTCATGCATTGGATGCCCCATGACCTTTCCTAACGTGACAACTCTCCTGAACGAACTGCGCCACCTGATCAGCCAGACCCTCGCCACCAACGAACTGGCGCAGGGCGGCCTGCTGATCGCAACCCTGAGCGCGGCCGCCCTGTATGCCAGGACGCTGCCCGTGGCCCTGTGGACACTCGCCAAACGCCACCTGACCTTTACGCTTGACGTTCAGGGCGACGATTCGGCCTTTCCGTGGCTGGCCGCGTGGCTCGCCGCACAGCCTGTAGGGCACCGGTTGCGTCACCTTGGCGTCGTCACCCGCTTCAACGAGCAGATGGGTGGGCAGAACCTGACCCTGGGCACCGACCACGATGGAGATGAGATCAACGTCCGCCTCGTGCCGCTGAGCGGACAGGTCCTGCTGCGTTTCCGGGGACACTGGATTCTGGCACGGCCTGAACGGCAGCAGCGCAAGGGTGACAGCGACCGTCTGCTGGGCTATTCGCACAGCCTGACCTTCCGCATGCTCGCCGGGGCCCGGGCGGTGATTCCCGACCTGTTACAGGAGGCGTATGACTTCACGGCCGGCCGGGCAGACGGAAAAGTCGAGATTCACGCTCCACAGTACGAGGGCTGGGCCCTGGTCGAACGCCGGCCTGCCCGCCCGTTGAGCAGCCTGATCTACGACACCGATCTGGTCAGCGGACTGCACAGCGATCTCGCCGCGTTCTTCGCGGACCGGGACTGGTACGCCAGCATGGGCATTCCGTACCGCCGGGGGTACCTACTGCATGGTCCGCCCGGTAACGGCAAAAGCAGTCTGGTGGCCGCACTGGCTGGAGCATTCGGTTTGAACGTGTGCGTGCTGAATCTGGCGACCCCTGACCTGAGTGATGACCGTCTGACCCGTCTGCTGGCCAACCTGCCGCGCCGTGCGCTGCTGCTGCTGGAAGACATTGACGCCGTCTTTCTGGGACGTGAGCCTCGTGCACCGGCCGTCAAGTTGAGCTTCAACGGCCTGCTGAATGCTCTGGACGGTGTGGCTGCCGGTGAGGGGCGGGTGACGTTCATGACCACCAACGACCTCGCCGGTCTGGACCCGGCTCTGATTCGCCCCGGACGTGCCGACCGGCACCTGCTGATTGCCAACGCCACGCAGGCTCAGCTGTGCGGCATGCTGCGCCGGTTCTGGCCTGACTGGGCCGTGGAAGATGCCCAGGCCCTGGCCAGCCGGATTCCGGATGGGGCACTGAGCATGGCCCGCGTGCAGGAATACCTGCTTGAACGCCGGGCCGATGAGTCCGCCGTACGACGTGACTGGGATGCGCTGTACCTGCCCAGATCATCCGGCTGCCCTACCCGGCTAAGGCTCAGGGCCGGGTAGGGCAGAGTGAGCGCTGCGGGGACTCAGCGGTCTTTCAGTTCGATAACCAGGTTGCGGTAGGGCGCGTCACCCATATTGACCAGTGGTTGGTGCACCAGACCCTCCCCGGCCTCAAGAAACACCACCTGGTCTGTCTCGTAGCGCACATCCTGGTTCTGGGTGGGATCCACCGGATGAACGTGCCGCAGCTGGCCACCTTGAATCACGATGAACACGTAGTCGAGCCGGTGAATGTGGGCTTCAAGAGTCTCCCCCGGCACCAGGGCGAGATCCCACACCCGCACGCGGTCGTTTTCGAACATCAGCCGGGTGCCGACCTGCTCAGCTGGTGGAGTCATCCTGCCTCCTCGGGGTGCGTCGTGTAGACGGGTGCATCTCCCTGCACAGTCCGGGGATGTGCCTCTGCGTCCTGCGCACCGTAGTGCCTGTATCTGGCGCTCTTCGGTTGACCTCTGTCGCGACGATCATCCGGGCTACCGGTGCGTGTCCCTAAACCGCCGGACCAGTTCCGCTCTCAGCACGGTCCTGCGTCATGAGGACCGGTTGGCCCAGCCGGGCGCTGGTGTAACTGGCCTGAATCAGCCTCACGGCTTCCAGGCCGTCCTCGCCCGTGCAGACCACCTCGCGGTCTCCCCGGATGGCTTCCAGAAAGGCCATGACCCCCCGTGCATGAGGTTCCAGCCCTGCGTAGCGGTAGGTGGTGGCGTCCACCTCCGCGAATGTCGTGCCGGGGGAGGAACGGAACACATGGCGCATCTCCGGAGTTCCGGTGCGGTTGGTGTATTCCAGTGCACCCCGGGTTCCGTAGATCCAGAAACCCTCCTCCCAACCGGTGGCTGTCCAGGCGTTTTCGACCACCCCTAGGGCACCGGACTCGAACTGCAGCGATACGACCGAGGTGTCCTCGACTTCCACGTCGAACCCCAGGGTGGCGGTGCGGGCATACACCTCGCGGACCTCGCCGCCGAAATAGCGCGCGAGGTCCATCATGTGGCTTCCGTTGTCCAGCAGCGTGCCTCCACCGGCGTGCTCCAGGCTGCCGAACGAGGGCCGCACCGTCAGGGCTCCGCCCCAGTCATGCGCCTGACGCAGCCGCAGGTACGTCACCCGGCCCAGGGCACCGGAGTGAATCAGCTCGTGGGCCTGGGCGGCGTACGGATTGGTCCGCAGGTGATGTCCGGTCTGAAGGAGGACGCCGGCCTGATGGCACGCGTCAATCATCTCCCGGGCCTGGGCCAGCGACAGTGAAATCGGCTTTTCACACAGCACATGCTTGCCGGCCTGTGCCGCAGCCACAGTCACCGGATGGTGCAGAGCGTTGGGCAGGCATACCGATACCGCCTGAATTTCCGGATCGTTCAGGAGGGACTGGTAGTCCTGATAGCCACGTGGTACCGACCAGTGCAACTGAGCCTGCTGCAGGGCGGAGGCATGCACGTCGGCGGCAGCGACGACCTGCGCTCCGGCTGCCGCGTACCCCTCGAAGTGGAAGCGCGATACTCCACCCACGCCGATAACGCCCACCTTGATGCCCTCTCCGGGCCGCGTCATGAGCCGGCTCCTTCGAGAGGCTGGGCATGGCCGAAAGCACGCGGCGTGGACCGCACGGTGGGGGCCGCCCAGTGCACGGCATTGCGCAGCACGCGCTGGACGTCGGGGTGGTGGTAGGTCGGGTGCGTCTCATGCCCTGGACGGAAGTAGAAGATTTTGCCTCGGCCGCGCTCGTAGCACGCTCCGCTGCGGAACACCTCTCCACCGGTAAACCAGCTGATAAAAACCAGCGTATCGGGAGCAGGGATGTCAAAGTGCTCGCCGTACATCTCCTCGTGCTCCAGCTGGATGTATTCACCGACCCCTTCCACGATGGGGTGCCCCGGGGACACCACCCACAGACGTTCCCGGTCGTTGCCTTCGCGCCATTTGAGGTCGCAGGTGGTGCCCATCAGCCGTTTAAAGATCCTGGAAAAGTGGCCAGAGTGCAGCACGATCAGCCCCATGCCCTCCATGACGCGGTCGTAGACGCGCTCGACAACCTCATCACGCACCTCGTCGTGCGCCAGGTGGCCCCACCACAGGAGCACGTCCGTCTGACCGAGCACCTCTGCCGTCAGACCGTGTTCGGGCTCGTCGAGGGTAGCGGTCCGGACGTCGACGTCCTCCCCTGCAAGAGCGCCGGCGATCACGGCATGAATGCCCTGCGGGTAGTGTTCCTGAACCTTCGGATTGCGCTGCTCATGACGAAATTCGTTCCAGACAGTCACTCTGATGCGGCTGTTCATAAAAACCTCCAGGCGTCCCTTCCAAGATTGCCAGAACCAGGCGAACATCAAGCCGGACTGGTCTTGGGCGAGTGTTGGGGGTCGCGCCAAAAGCCACAGAGCCCCGAGAATGGCGCGCAGGAAGGCACATCAGGGCAAGAAAGCCCCACGGCCCAGATTTCCGAATCAGGTTTTGCAAAGGGCCACATCCCTCAGTCCCCTAACCAAAGCTCCCGCAGAGGCCTTGGAGAGCCTGTCGACAGCCTGATCCACAGGGAGGGTCTACCGGACCGGCACCTCCGATGGAAATACTTCCTGCCACACGGCAGTCCTCCCAAGAAAACCTAATTTCTCCTTGACGGAACCTTAGTTTTTTTATACTATTAAAGAACGAATGAATTGAATATGTCGCTCACAGCGATACAGGAGGCAAGTTATGAAGCGCAAAATTCTTATTGTCACCGGCCTGCTATTCGGCCTGAACGCGTTGGGAGCTCCCGCCGCCGCCCAGAAAGTCAACCTCAAATTCTCTGCTCACTGGCTCAGTGAACAGCGCCGTCCTACCATCACCCGTATCGTCAACACCTGGAACCAGCGCAACCCCAACATCCAGGTGGAGTACACCGGCGTTCCCTTTGACCAGATCATCACCAAAACGGTGGCTGGCGTGGCAGCAGGCAACGCTCCAGACGTCGTTGTCATCGACATCCGGAGCGGCAAGCAGCGCGCCGCGAAAAACCAGATCCTGAACCTGAGTGCACTGGGGGCGGACAAGCTCAAGAGCGGCTTCTTTGCGAACCTGTGGAACACTGGGACGTACAACGGCAAGCAGTATGCGCTGCCCTTCGTGACGGATACCCGGGTGCTGTTCTACAACAAGGCGGCATTCAAGGAAGTCGGGCTCGACCCGAACAAGCCTCCCAAGACCTGGGATGAACTGTGGAGCTACGCCCTGAAGCTGGACAAGAAGGACGGCAACCGCTGGGTCCGCATGGGATTCCACCCCAACTTTGGGGAGTTTGGGTACTCCGGCTGGGTCACCAACGCGGGCGGAAGCTTCTTCGACAAAGACAATGAAGAGGCGCGTGCGAACAACCCCACTGCTGTCAAGGTCCTGAACTGGATGAAGAAGTGGACCGACAAGTACGGTGCCAACAACTACGCTGCCTTTAGGGCGTCCTTCGGCGGCGGAGCTCAGGATGAGTTTATGTCCGGCAAGGTCCCCATGGTGGTGCGCAACGGCAATTACCTGACCACCCTGAGAGTCAACGCGCCCAATATGCAGTACGGCTTTGTGGCAGTGCCAACCGAGGATGGTAAGCAGGACGGAGCGAGCTCGTGGGGCGGCGGATTCAACATCGAAATTCCCCGCAGCACCAAACATCCCAAGGAAGCATTTGCCTTCGCCAAGTATCTGGCCACAGAAGGCGCCAAGGTCTGGGCGGCGGAGCAGAACGACCTGCCCGGCTATCAGGTCGCGCGTCTGGCCAACAAGAACCCCAATTTCACGAAGCTGTCCAACAACCTCAAGTACACCTACGTAGACACGGTACCGGTGTACGCACCCTCCTACGAAAGCGCCATCAACAAAGCTGTGGATGATGTGCTGCTGCGCAATAAGGACGCCAAAGACGCGCTCGACGAAGCGCAGGCAGCCATTGCCAAGCAGGTTGCCGACGGCAAGCGCGACGCAGCCCGCTGAACCAGGGCCAGTCGCAACAGACCGAGTGATCCGAGAGCAATTAAGCAGTGACAGGGCAGCAGGCGCCCTGTCACTGCTTTTCAACTGTGGTGTGACGGCCGTGCCAGGTTCCCTATTCTGGGCCGCTGACTCCGCACATCAGTCCTGAGTTTTGCCTTCGATACCTCCAGGGAGACGGCATGTCACAACCGAACATCCTCATGATCATGGTCGACCAGATGGCGCACAACGTCATTGGTCACCTGGGCCATCCCGCCGTGCTGACGCCGCATCTTGACCGCCTCGCGGCCCGCGGCGTGGCCTTCACCTCCACCTATTGCAACTCACCCATCTGTGTTTCATCCAGGACCGCGTTCATGACCGGCACGCTGGTCAGAGACAATGGAGCCTACGATAACGGCTCTGAGTTTCCGGCCAGCATGCCGACCTTTGTGCACCAGCTCAACCAGGCCGGGTACCAGACCATTCTGTCGGGCAAGATGCACTTTGTCGGTCCGGATCAGCTGCACGGGTTTCAGGAGCGGCTGACCAGCGACATCTCCCCTACTGGCCTGGACCTGACCCCCGACTGGACACGGGGGCCGCACGCCAATGAAGGCACGAGTGTCAACCGCTTACGCTACCCGCCAGTCAGGCCCTGGAGTCTGCAGATGTCGTACGACGACGAGGTGCTGCACAGCACCCTGGTGCGTCTCCGGCAGCTGGGTGCAGACGCGGAGGATGAGAATGCACAACCGTTTTTCCTGTGTGCGTCATTTAGTCATCCGCACGATCCGTTTCTGGTACCGCAGGCGTACTGGAACCTGTACGAGGACAGACCCATCCCGCCACCCGAGGCACCAGCCGCAGACTTTGCGTCGCTTCATCCCTACAGCCAGTGGATTCAGATTCACCATGAGGTAGACCGCTTTCCCCTGAGCAGCACCGAAACGCTTCAGGCGCGCCGAGCATACTACGCAGCCGTGAGCTATATGGACAGTCTGGTGGGTCAGCTGCTGGACGAGCTTGACCGGCTGGGCCTGGACAACACCCTGGTGGTCTTTACCAGCGACCACGGTGAGATGCTGGGCGAGCATGGCATGTGGTTCAAGCGTACGTTTTACGACGGCGCCACCAAGGTGCCGCTGATCGTGGCTCTTCCAGGGGAGCGTCAGTCATCCCTCCGTACGGAAGTGGTTTCGTTGGTTGACCTTACCGCGACCCTGCTGGACTACGCGGGCGTTCCGCAACGGCCAGCGTACGGGCTGCCCCCGGCCGGACAGAGTCTGCGCCCATTGCTTGAAGGACGCAGCGGGGCATGGCCCGACCGCGCCATATCGGAGTATTTCTCTGAAGGTACGGTCGAGCTCATGCTGATGCTGAGGGCCGGCAGACACAAATTTGTCTACGTGCACAACCACGCTCCGCTGCTGTTTGACCTTCTAGAAGATCCGCATGAGCTGCGTGACCTGGCGGGCATACCTGAAAATGAGGAGCTGTGCCGCACCTTGCAGGCAGAACTGCTCGCCGAGCTGGATCTGGAGGAACTGCGCACTTGCATTCTCGACAGCCAGCAGCAGCGTCTGCTGGTCGTGGCAGGTTCGGCAGGAACATCAGGCTGGCGCCATCAGGTGACTCGTGACGCCTCGCGGCTCTACCGGCGGGCGTCGTCGTGAGGTCAGGACAATCTGCTGATGAAGGTACCCAGCTCACCAGCTTTCAGGCCAATCCGGAAGCCTGTTCACGCTGGCCTGATCAGCCCTGTACCGCCCTGGCAGTCTGGGGGACCATCGGCTGAATTTCAGCCAACACAAGTGAAACCCCTTTCTATCGTCAATTGTTTCAGACATTCAAAAAACTCCGTTAGAGTGAACAGAAAGCCTCGGCCTTGGCACAAGGTCCTTGATGCATCGGCGGGAACCAGAAGTGCCTTCACCGCAACTGCACGAGGCCTTTCTGGAGAAGCATCTGCAGCCTGCTCCTGTGCGGGGGCCGTCCTCCGGAGCAGCAGAAGGAATTAGCTCAGCAGGAACGAGACAGGGAAGTGCAGCAATCTATTCAGGGACGCAGAACGTTCCAGGAGGCTCAGGTGCAGGACCTTATGATCGACAACGTCCGGTTGGTCACCGAAGCCGGGGTCATTGACCAGGGAAGTGTTCTGGTCAGAGAAGGGCGGATAGCCCGAATAAGGGCGAGCTCCGGCACGAGCGCAGGGGATATACCGACGGAAGGCCTGCATGTCGTAGACGGTCAGCAGCAGGTGCTGATTCCCGGAATGATTGACGTTCATATCCACGGTGCCCAGGGGCACGACATGATGGATGGCACGCGCGACAGCATCGAGGTGGTGTCCCGGGCATGTGCAGCGACCGGATGTACCACCTTTCTCGTCACATCGGTCAGCTCGTCCCTGGAAGCCCTGTTGCAGCTGATCGACCGCGTCCGCGAGGTCACTGGTCAAGAACCTGGGGCTCGGATTGCCGGCATCCACGCCGAGGGCCCCTACCTGAACGTCAGGCGCAAGGGAATGCAGAACGAGGCCTTTTTGCGTCATCCCAGCCTGACCGAAATGCAACTGGTACTCGACCGTGCCGGCCCACTGCTGAAAATGGTGACGCTGGCGCCGGAACTTCCCGGCGGCCTGGAACTGACGCGGGCACTGGCCACCCTGGGCGTAGTTGTGGCACTGGCCCATTCGGACGCCACCTACGAGGAGGCGACCGCTGCCTTCCGCGAGGGTGCCAGCCATGTGACGCACTGCTTCAACGGTATGCGGCCGATTCATCACCGTGAGCCCGGATTGATCGTGGCCGCCTTCGAGCAGCCACAGGTGAGCGTTCAGGCCATCGTGGACCAGGTTCACCTGCACCCCGCCATGGTCCGGATGCTTCACCGGCTCAAAGGCCCGGACCGGATGGTGCTTATCACCGACGCCCTCCAGGCCATGGGCCTGGGCGACGGCACGTATGCCTTCGGAGGACATGAGGTGATGGTACTGGAAGGTGTGGCGCGGCTTGCGGACGGCACGCTGGCGTCCAGCACCGTGACTATGAACGAAGCGCTGCGCAACACTGTTGCCCTGGGCATTCCCCTTGCGGATGCTGTAGCTATGGCGTCCACGACGCCGGCCAATCTTCTCCAGCTTCGCCACAAGGGTCGCATTGCGGTCGGCGCAGACGCGGATCTGGTGTTGCTTGACCGCGAGTACCAGGTGGTGTGGACCTTGGTACAAGGGCGATCGGTTTACGGAACTATTTAAAAACAGCCCAGAATGATCCAGGCTGTTTTTCCGTGCTGGCTTTTCATGCGGGAGATGTCAGTCGTCGTCGCGACGCGGCACCGGACCCATTGGCACTTCAGGAGTACTCGCGCCGATAGCCGTCTGACTGGGCCAGGTGCCCGTAGAATTTACTGGAGGCACGGCAGCGACGCCCTGGCCTGGACCATGCTGCTCTATGGCCGGCGGATTGATCAGGTTCTGGCTGTCACGCTCGATTTCCTCCACCGATTTACCAAGTGGCCGCGTGTCCTTGAGGTAACTATTGTCCTCGCTCATGCCTCATCGTAGGCACACTCAATCTAAGTTCGTTCTGGATTGCATGCTGTGCCCTTAACCCCCCATTCCCGGGTCCAACAGACGGTCCCTTGGTCGGGGCCCCTCCGTTGGCCAGTGTCCCGCCGCACAGGGCGGGCGTACCAAAGCTGCAGTCCGGACGTGCGGGGGTGGGAGCTCCTCCTGGGGGCAGGAAAGGCGGCCAGCACTCCACGTCCGTCGAGCGGGCACTACATATCGACCGGCAGCCCAAGGTAAGTCCAGCGCTGGGGTACAGAAGGCCTCACGCAGGCCTATGCCTGAACTGGGCGCCAGGAGTGGCACGCCTGGCGGGTCCACGCAACATACACTTCGGCCATGCACAGCGGCAGACCCAGGCGCGCGGCGTGGAGGGACACCCTTGCCAACACCATCGACAGCACCGATACCGGTGCCGGGCGGCTCTTTGATCTCGTCCTGATTGCAGCCATCCTGCTGAGTGTTCTTGCTGTCATGCTCGACAGCGTGCGGCCGTACCAGATTCGGTTCGGGACTGTCCTGCGCCAACTGGAGTGGACGCTGACGATCCTGTTCACCCTTGAGTATGTCGTGCGGCTGATCACGGCACGGCACGCCCGGGTGTACGCCCGGTCCTTCTTCGGGCTGGTGGACCTGCTTTCCATACTTCCAACGTATATCGCGCTGCTGATCCCAGGAGCACAATACCTCCTGATTCTGCGGGTGCTGCGCTTGCTCCGGATCTTCAGGATTCTGAAACTGGCGCGTTACCTGTCAGAAGCCAGTGTGCTGATCACGACCCTGAGGGCCAGTGTCGCGAAAATCACGGTGTTTCTCGCGGTGGCGGTGACCATGGTAGTGATCATCGGCACGCTGATGTAGGTCATCGAAGGTCCGAGATCCGGTTTTACCAGCATTCCGACCAGTATCTACTGGGCCATCGTCACCTTGACGACCGTCGGGTACGGCGAAATCACGCCCAAGACTCCGGTGGGCAAAGGGCTGGCGTCGCTGGAAATGATTCTGGGATACGGGATCATCGCCGTGCCGACCGGCATTGTGACCGTTGGTCTTGCTCAGGCGCAGGCTGGACGTGGGAGCAGCAGTCCTTGTGCTCAACCGCACCTTCATCAGGGCCGGTCCTGACGGGTTTCAGCACTTCAGGTCCAGCCGCCGTGGCTTCATGTAGTGTTACTCCTGGGGAGAGCCGTGCATGAAGGTCCTGTATCGGAGAAACCGTCCAGTGGGTACCTGTCGTTCAATTCCTCCCATTCGTGGGCACCTGTTACTCAATATTTTTGGGCTAAATGTTTCGGCTCACACTCAGGCTATGGAAGCATTGTTTGCCGCATTGACGGTGGGCATCGGTATTCTGGCGGTTTACCTGAAAATGACCACGCCAGATCGTCCTGCCGCACCGCGCCGTTATAAATCGCCAGACCATCCCACTCTCAAATCTCCGCCTGCGGTCGAATGGGATCTGCCAGTACCAACCCGGATGCATACTCACCAGGCGCGGCCAGAACAGAACTCACCGGCACCACCCAGAGCCTCCTGATGGCGCTGCGCCAGTCGGGTCACCCCAGGAACGACAGGGATGCGTTGGGCGAGCATTCTGACCGAACTTCATTGCCAAATCACATTCTGAAATCCCAGCTCTGCACAGCGGCACCTCTTACCTTAAGGTGCCGTCCCATACCGCGGGTGCCGTCCATCACGTGAGGTCTGGCGCAGGTCAGCGCATCACCCGCCGGTTCCGGCTCCCCTGCTGGATACCGTGACGACTTCGCCCCGCCGGGCGCTCTCGAACAACGCATCGAGCACCTGCGCCTGTGCCAGTGCGTCGTCCAGACCCCAGGTTGGCTCCTCACGATGGCGGACAGCCCGGCCAAAATCAGCCACCATGAATTCATAGGGATCGTTGGGCTCATACCTGAAGGTGCGGTCGCCCGCCTGCAGGTGGGCTTCACGCCGGTGCGGCCCGAACGGGACGTCCATGTTCAGGGTCGCACGCGACCCCACAAGGCTGAGGTACTGACCGGGGCTGGCTTCCAGGCTACAGTCGAAATGCGCCGCGAAGCCCTCCCCGAAATCCAGCCAGCCCACCAGGGTGCCGTCAATGCCCCGCAGGTCGTGCCGTGCGGCACTCACCCGCACAGGCTCACGGTCCAGCAACAGCCGCAGCGCACTGACGCAGTAACAGCCGACGTCATACAGCGCGCCGCCACCCTTTTCGGCCTCCCAGCGGTAATCGTCCGGGCGGGTGAGGGTAAAGCGGTACCCGGCGCTGGCGGTGCGCAGCTCTCCCAGCTCACCGGCCCGGATCAGCGCCAGCGCCTGAGCGTACTGAGGGTGATGGCGGTGCATAAAAGCTTCTGAGATGATGCTCCCGGAACGTTTCTGAATGCTCATCAGCTGCCGCACCTCCCCGGCACCGAGCATCATGGGTTTCTCGCACAGCACGTGCTTTCCAGCTTCCAGCGCGCGGGCACTCCAGGGAAAATGCAGGTCGTTGGGGAGCGCGTTGTAAATGGCATCAATCTGAGGGTCCCGAATCAGGTCATCGTAGGTCAGGTGCGTGCGGATAAAGCCGTGCTTGCGGGCGTAGGCGTCCGCACGCCCGGGGTCACGCGCAGCGATCCCGGCCAGGGTCTGTCCGGCCGCCCTCATGGCTGGGGCCAGAGCGTTGCCAATTCGGGAGGCGCCCAGAAATCCCCAACGTATATTCATGCCAGGCCTCCTCTTTTCAGGGGAACGGACGCGATGGGACGGCCGGTGGCGTTCACCCGGATCAGCTCAGGGCCAGGGGCTCTGGACGCTCGGCACTGGTTGTGAGGGTCACCCTCTGACCACTTTCTGCGCTTTCCAGAGTGCTTTGCATGGCGTCCAGAACATGCAGGGCCAGTTGGCCACTTGCCCGCGGCGCGCGGTTCTCCCCCACGCTGGCAATCAGGTCACTGAGTCCCAGGCCACGGCTGTTCTGCGCGAAGGGACGGGACAGCGGCACCTCGCGCCACTCCTTCTCCTGGGCCAGACGCACTCTGACCGGGCCGCCGAAGGTGTTGGGGTCAGGCAGGCTCAGCGTCCCTTCGCTGCCATAAATCTCGATGCGCGGCACATTGGCGTGCCACACGTCGAAACTGGTGGTCAGGCTCGCGGCCACGCCCGACTCGAATCCCAGCAGTGCGGTGACGTGAGTGGGTGTCTGGACTGGAATGCGCTCGCCCTGGCGCCTCGCGGTGGTGATGGTCCGTTCCTCGAAGCCGCTGACAGCCTGACCCGTCACGGTACGGACCGGGCCCAGGAGGCTGATCAGGGCCGTGAGGTAGTACGGCCCCATGTCGAACATCGGCCCGGCACCGAGCTGGTAGAAGAAATCCGGGTTGGGGTGCCACGCCTCGACCCCATGGCTGAGCATGAAGGCGGTCGCGGCAAGTGGTTTACCGATCACGCCCTCATCGATCAGCTGACGGCAGGTCTGCAGCCCGGCACCAAGGAAGGTGTCGGGCGCACTGCCCAGCCGCAATCCGCGCTCCTGGGCAAGTTGGACCAGCGCTTTACCGTCTTCCCGGTTGAGGGCCAGAGGCTTTTCGCCGTAAACATGTTTCCCGGCTTCCAGGGCGGCGCGGCTGACAGCCGCGTGCGCAGCAGGAATGGTGAGGTTCAGGACGACATCCACGTCCGGATGCGCGAAAAGCTCTTCAGGCGTCAGGACATGGCGCACTCCATACTCGGCCGCCTGGGCGCGGGCGCGTTCTTCCGACAAGTCGGCGACCGCGACCACGTCGAACGGCGTAACGTCAGCCGCATTCTTCAGATAGATGCCGCTGATGGCCCCGGCGCCGATAATGCCGACCCGGGTCATGCCAGGCTCCCGGCGGCCCACAGCAGGCCGCGGCGGTGGAGTTCAGCCACAGTCGGATGCTCGAACTCCCGTGGGTCGTGTCCGATGGACGAATAGAACACCCGGCCCTGGCCATAAGGCCGGATCCAGGCCACGGGAATGACCGTCCCCTCAATCCAGGCTACATGCTCACCGCTGAACGTGGTGGTAGCCAGCACCGTATTGGACGGGTCGACGTGCATGTAGTACTGCTCGCTTTCGATGTCAAAACCGCTCAGGCCACGCATGATCGGGTGATCAGTTGCGGAAATATCGACGTGGTAGCGGTGAACGTCGCCGGGATGGGCAGCGAACTGGCCGCCGACCATGAACTGGTAAGCGGTGTCCTCGCGGAAGGCGTCTCCCATTCCTCCGTGAAAGCCTCCCAGACCGGTACCGGCCTTGACTGCATCCCGCAGATTTTTGCTCTGGTTATCGCTCAGGCGGCCCATGGTCCAGTTCGGAACGATCAGGGCATACCCGCGCAGCGCGTCCGAGTCGTTCAAAGCGTCCAGGGTGTCGGCAGCCGTGACCTGCAGGCCGGCGCTTTCCAGCATGCCTTGAATGATTTCGGCGAACTTCTGAGGCTGGTGGCCGGGCCAGCCTCCGGAAACGATCAGGGCACGTGCGGGTGTTGTGGTCATGGGTGGGTCTCCTTCTGGATGGTGTGGATCTCGTTAGGGGTAGGGGCGTGAGCACCGGGCCGTGTACAGGCAGCGGCGCCGCACGCCAGAGCGAAGGCCAGCCGCTGCGGAGGCGGAACCGGCGGCGGACGTAGCGTGGCGTATAGCAGGCCGGCAATGCTGGCGTCTCCTGCTCCGATCGTGTCGGCCACCTGGACGGGGTAACCGGGGTGGTGAAGGTCAAGTTCCGGGCCGATCAGGCGCGCCCCCTGATCCCCGAGGGTCAGCAGAATGGTCGCGCGCGGGTTCAGCGCCCGCAGGTGCTCCAGACCTTCGGCGGGGGTGAGATGCGGCATCAGGCCCACGAGGTCGTCCTCGGACACCTTGATGAGATCCGCCAGAGCGACGTACTGCGCGTACTCCTCCTGGTAGGCGTCCGCGAGTTGCGGGCGAAAGTTCGGGTCGTAGACCACCAGCAGCCCCCGCGCCCGCGCCGCTCTGGCAGGGGTCAGGAATGCGTCGCGCGCCGGGTCACGCACCAGGGTGATACCGCCGAAGTAGGCGGCCACAACGCCCGTCCAGGTTTCTTCAGCGACACCGCTGAAGCGCGAGTCGGCCGCACCGTCGGCGTAGAAGGTGTACTGGGCCGGATGGGTACGGTGAACCACGGACAGCGCGGTGGGAGCGTCCACACGCGGGGTGTGGCGCAGGTCGAGGCCTTGTGCCGCTCCTTCAGCCAGAAGTCTCTCGCCAAAAGGATCGGTGCTGAGCGCACCGGCAAAGGCGGTCGGGAGCCCCAGGGCAGCGAGGACACGGGCGACGTTCCAGGCGCTGCCGCCCGCCCGGACCTGCCAGTGGTCGTGACCGTCATTCACGAAGTCCATCACGGCGCCCCCGAAGCAAAGCACGCCGCTCATGCACCCTCCGCCGATTGCAGGTGCGCTATGGCCTGCGTCAGGAATTCCGGAGGACCGAACGAACCGCTTTTCAGGACCAGCATCAGGCGCTGGTCCGGCGCGTAGGTGCTGGGCAGACCGGGGGCGAGTTCCTCGACCACTACCGTGTGGGTGATGCCCAGCGCCCGGGTCAGCGCAGCGGAGGTGTCGCCGCCGAGGGCAACGAGTTTCTGGGTGCCGGTGCGTCCTGCTGTCAGCTGCGCGGCGCTGGCCAGCGTGCCGGAAATACGCTGGCTGACCTGCAGGTCCGTGAGGCCGCTGACGGCTCCAAGTGCACGGGCCTGCGCCACTTGTTCAGGCGTGTTCGGCGAGCGGAGCAGGACAGTGCTGTGGGCGTCCAGGGCGCCACCTGCCAGCCGAGCAAGCAGTTCAGCCGCCCTCTCAGGGTCGCTCAGGGCAAGCGGTATGTCGAGTTCGTAGACAGTGCCGCCCGTGGCCACGTAGTGCTCTACCTGGACGCGGGTCTGGGGCATCACCGAACCGGCGATCAGGATCACACGCTGTGGATGGGTCCAGTGGGCGCCCTGCAGCGGCACGAAGGCTTCCACCGCGGGCCACACCGCCGGCAGTTCCTCCGCGAGACCACTGGACCCCAGAAAGACGCGTTCGTTCGCCAGGGCCTGCGCGAGCACCCGCAGGTCCTCCTGCGTTTCGGCGTCGGCGAGCAGGTAGCCGGCGGAAACACCGTCAACGGCAGTACGCAACGCAGCAACCCCGGCCCGAACCGTTTCGATCGGCAGGCTGCTGACCGGCCGCGGTGTCTGGCGGCCCAGGTCGCGTACAAGGTTGGCGTCGCGCCGGGGATGCACCGGGTCCTGGCCGAACTCGGTGTCAGGCAGGGGTACACCACGCACGAAATGCTCCCCGTGCAGGGTGGCGCGGCCGTTCTTGGGGAACGCTGCGACCGCCACCCCGGTCTCCAGACCGAGGGTCTGCAGCATCGCGTCGAATTCAGCCCCGACGTTGCCGCGGAACACGGAGCAGGTCTTCTTCCAGTACGCCCCGCACCCGGCGGCCTGTAGAGCGCGGGTCGCGCGCACCACGCGAGCGCGCGCTTCCTCGGGAGGCAGGAACCGCGAGTCGGTATCAATGATCAGGGCGTCCGTGCGTTCCTGGGTAAAGCGGACACTCAGCGCTTCCCAGTCGGCGCCTTCCGACAGAATCCGCACGGCGTAGCCATGCTTGGCAAGCAGACCACCGATGTCCCCGGCGCCCGTGATGTCGTCAGCCACGATCCCCAGGCGGGGACTCATGCGCTCCACCCGCGGACGTGCGAGAGCAGGCGTGGGCGCTGCTCGCCCGGCGCGATGCGGGCTCCATGGGTGGAGCGGTCATTGGCGTCCAGGAGTTCCTCGTCGCTCAGCACGCGGGCCTGGCCGTGCGAGGCGAGCCACACGCGGGCATTCTGTTCGAGTTCTTCCAGGATGTCGCGCGCTTCCGCCAGACTCGACCCGTAGGTGATGACGCCATGGTTCTGGAGCAGCAGAGCGTTGACGCTGCTGCAGACTCGTCCGACCCCCTCCGCAAGTTCGGCGCCTCCAGGAGCGAGGTAAGGCAGCAGTGGTACCCGGCCCACCCGCGTGACGGCGTAGCTGGAATGCACCGGTAGGACGTTCCCGTGTTCCGTGGGCTCGGCGAGGCAAGACAGCGCCAGCGAATCGCTCGCATGCAGGTGCAGTACCACCTGCACGTCAGGCCGCGCACGGTACACCGCAGCGTGGAATGCGGCTTCTTTGGACGGCTTGGGACCGAGCAGGCCGGTCCCGCTGAGGTCACAGGTGGAAAAATCCTCCGGAACCTGCCGCGCGAAGGCAGTGTTGGTTCCGCTGACCAGAAAGCCGTCGCCCTGCCGGTGGCTGAGGTTTCCGCCCGTGGAGGTGGTCAGACCTCGGGTATACAGGTCGCGGGCTTCAGCGGCCAGTTGCGCCTGCAGTTCGCCGTTCATGCCCAGCCCCCGCTGCTGTTAAAGATGGGGCACTCACCGCGCCGGACACATTCGTGCGCGTACACGAACATCGCCGCGGACCAGCTCTGCCCGCGGAATCCGCTTGGGCGGCCCGTCAGGCCATGATGCCATTCGTTGAAGTCCCATTCCAGACCGGGTGTTCGCGAGAGGCGGTCCATCTGCGCGAGCCGGTCGAGCTGATGCGCGGCTTCCTCCAGCCGCCCGGCCTTGACCAGGGCAGCCACGTAGAAACCTCCGATGAACGGCCAGATCCCACCGTTGTGGTAGTGGTTGGGCAGGTTGAGGTTGCGCAGACGGTAGTACTCGCGCCAGTCCTTGTCCCCGGGCTGAACGGGTGGATAGACGGCTTTGATCGGCCAGGGCTCGTTGACTCCCGCAGACTGGATGTAATCGAGAATCTTGTGCGACTGCGCCTCGTCCGCCAGTCCGAACAGGATGGCCACCAGGTTGCCGAAGGTATCGAAGCGGTCCTCGTAGTCCCGGAAGGCCATGTACGGCAGGTAATACGGACGCTCCTGCAGCACGGTCGTGGTCAGGCGGATGGGGTACAGCCACTCCTTGCGGTGGCGCTCCACCCAGGTCATGTCCTTCTCGACCTCCGGGCCGACCCACAGCAGGGTGTTGATCTTGAAGCGCAGGTCCTCGGCACGCGCGCGGTACGGGTCACCGTCCTCGCCAAGGGCGTCGCTCATGGCGGCCATGCTGCGCTGCGCGGCGAACCACAGCGCGTTCGGCCACAGACTGTTGTAGCGGTTGGCAAAGAGGTCGGCCCAGTCCATGGCCTCGTGCACCTCCAGCAGGCCGCATTCGTTGCTGTCCTGATACTCCAGCCAGGTGTATGCGCGCTGCAGGTGCGGCCACATCGACCTCAGGCGCGCCGTGTCCCCGTCGGTGCGGTGCACGTAGTCGTTGCCCAGGATGAACCACAAGCTGTTGTCGATGCAGCCGGCGTGCGCGCTGTCCACCACGACGGTGGGTGCGTCCTCGCCCACATGCAGCGCGCCGCCGTGTGCGATCAGCGCGGGATCGGGAATACCAGTGAAGCCGACATTGTGCGGGATATTTCCAAGCCGTGACTGGTACGCGGCGAGGGTCCGGATGGACTGGCGGGCGATCTCGGGACCTTCGGGGCCAGCGCACAGCATCAGGCCGAGAGAGCAGATCATGCTGTCGCGCGCCCAGACTTGCTTGTACGCAGTGCTGGACCCCAGCAGCCCGATGGGGCTGCCGTTGCCGATCACGGTCCGTTCGGCCAGGGGACGGCCGGTATCGGCCAGGGTGGCGGGAGGATGGGTCATGCAGGCTCCTGTGCTGCGGTCTGAAAATGTTCTTCGGCGGCCCACACGCATCTGCGGGCGAAGGTATCGAAGGTGTCTCCGGCCACCCAGTGGAAGTTCTCGCGGACAAGGGCAAGTTCTTCGAGGACGTACTCGCGGGCACGGAGGTCGTGCGGGTGGTCGAGCGCGCCCAGGGCGTATTTCACGACCGTTGCCCAGCCCACGAGCTTCTCGGTCCAGGGTTCCAGGTTCGCTCTCAGGACGGGGTCGTGAAGGTGCGCCAGGGTCTCGGCATGCAGTTCCATCGCGACGCTCAGCGCGCGCAGCGGCGCTTCATCAGGCTCCACAGGCTGCGGGGCGGGTCGCCCGGGCACGTCGGGCCCGGCCTGCAGCGGACTTCCTGCGCGCGCCGCCCAGAACGCGTCCAGGACAGGCCACCAGGGATGATGCAGCGCCTGATCACGCGGGACCAGCGGACTCCGGCGTGCGAGGTCCGAGAGGAACTTCACCGCTTGGGCTTCCTGCGGTGTGGAGGTGCTGGCCAGGGCCGCCTGGTGAAAGGCTTCGTCGGGGCGATAGCGGTGCGGGTCGCGCAGGTAGGCGGCCGTGGTCCGCAGGGCAATCTGACTCGCTGCAGAGAGGGCCCCAGGAGCAGCGAAGTAGCCTCCTGACGCGGCGAGCAGGTCCGGCGTTCGGCCCCGCAGCGGGGCCACGTGCAGGTCATATCTCATGTCGAGGTCATTGACAGGAAAGTTGTCCCACAGGACCGGCGGCCGGCGCAGCGCTTGCGTGACCATTTGCAGGTCGGCGGCACTGATGGAAGGACTGCACACGTCCGGGCCGGTCCAGAAGACGTGTACCCGGTCATTCAGGGCCGATCCCAGGGTCCGCAGGTAGGCCGAGTCGCCGCTGCCGTGGTACACGGTGGGACAGAAGTAGAAGGTGCCGTCCGCAGCCACCTCACGCAGAAGCTCGTTGGCCAGCCAGGCCTGCGCTGCAGCCAGGTCCGGGAAGACAGCCGCGTCCTCACTGTTCTCGAAGCGGCTCGGAATGTCATCCATCAGCAGCGCGAACGAGCGGATGCCGCGGGCCTGCGCGGCGCGCAATTTGGTGCGCAGGAAGTTCAGATGGGTCGCGCCGGAATACCGGAATGCCAGTGCGCTCAGTCCGAAGACGAAGTCCACACCGGCGTCCCTGGCGTGGGTGGCCAGTCCTTCAAACTGCGCCCACTCGACGTTGGTGTACGGCTCCTGCCAGCGGTTGCGGTGGATGGGGTCGTTCTTGGGGGCGTACAGGTAGGTGTTGAAGCCGACCTCGCGCATAAAGTCCAGCATGGCGTGACGCTCCTCCCAGGACCAGGGCCGGCCGTAGAAGGCTTCGAGGACTCCGCGTCGCTCAGGTTGCATGTGGGTCTCCTGTATGGCCTGCCGGGGCTGTGAATGCTGCAGAAGTGCCGGGCTGAGCGGGACCAGCGTAAACAGGCTCACCCAGAGTCCCGTCACCTTGAACCGGTTGGTCCTGAAGGGTCGCGTAGGAAAACAGACATGGTTCGCCAGGGCTCCCGCGCAGCTCGAACTGAATCCGCGCACCCGCCGGTCCGTTGGGAACAAAGGACAGCGTGTGATGGCCCAGGGCCGGCACAGTGACGGGCACGCGGGCAGGATCAGCGGCGCCGTACACATGCAGCTCACCATCGAACGCAGTCATGGTTGGATTTTCCACGGTTAGCGTGACCGGCGCGCCACTGGCCACACGGATGGGTTCGGCGCGCAGGATCAGGCGCGAAGTGTGAGGTTGCAGGACACGGTGAAGGTGGTGCAATTGCTGGCCACGCTCCAGCAGTACGCCGTGGTACTCCGGTCCGGGGACGACCGGTGGCCAGTGCCCGCTCAGGATCAGGCCAGGGTTCAGGCGGGCGTATAGCTGGGCGCTGTGCACATAGTCGGCCTCCCGGAACAGGTTGGGGTAGGTGTAGTTCAGACCCAGGCCATCCGGGTCGGCGTATTGATCGCCGCCGAACAGCACCCGCTCGCCGTGAGCCTCGACCAGCAGGCCACAGGAAGCCCGGGCATGTCCGGTCAGCTCATAGGGCGTGATGCGGAACTCCTCCCAGTCGACCGGCTGTTCCAGCGCGAGCGTGCGGGTGCTGACCAGAGGCTCAAACCACAGACACGGCAGCCGGTGGGCTTCCGGCCGGGCCAGCACATCCACCATGTTCTCTGGGGTCCACAGTTCGGCACCGTAGACGTCCCGCAACGTGGAGATACCGGCAACGTGATCATCGTGATAATGGGTGGGAATCACCGCGTCGATCCCCCGGATTCCGTAGCGTTTGAGCAGCGTGGGCAGGGTGTAGAGCCAGGGGCGGCGTGCGTCGCGACCGGTGCTGGCCGCCTGACCGAAGGCGAAATCGTAGCCGAAGTCAATCACCAGGGCGCGGCCGGTGCGGGAGCGCAGCACGTAGCTCTGGGCCATACTCGTCCGGTTCATCAGCAGCCAGGGCCGCAGGGCCTCATAAGGCTCGGCCCTCAGCTCCAGCAGACGTGGATTGTGCCGGCGCAGCTGCAACAGCGGCCGGAGGGCGTCTGCAGTGACGTTAAGGGCGTCTGCGGTCATCGGCTCGCCGTGCGCCGGAAGGACATGGGCGGGCTGCAGGTCAGCCAGATCCAGCAACGACAGGATGGTGCCTGCAATTCCCTCCCCGCCGTTGTAGCTCCACTGCGTGGAAGCCAGGCGGGGAACCTGACCAGGCGCGTTGAGAAGATCACCAGTAAAGGCCAGAGTAGAGCGGCGCATTTTCACCACGAATGAGACGGCGCCGGGGGTCTGTCCGGGTGTGGGCCGCACGGTCACGCCCAGGCGCCCGAAGCGGTAGGTGCGGTAACTCCGCAGGGGAAGGGTCCGGGCTGGTTCGGGGACCGTCCAGCTGTGCAGCCGGGCGTCATAGTTGTTCAACGTGTCCGCCAGGGCCAGGAAGTGTTCCGGGTCGTGCAGGCTGTCTGCTTCACCCTCTGGGGCATAGACCGGGATGCCGGCCCTGACGGCCCTGGCGGCCCCAGCGGCGACGTCCCGGTGGTGGTGCGTGAGCAGCACGGCGCTCACGCGCTTTACCTGAGGAGGGAGGTCGTCAAGGATGGTGCCGTCACCGATATTCATCAGCACGGCGCTGTCACCGTCCATCACGGCGTACACGTGCGCGGAGCTGGTGTGACGGTACACGCCGGGCAGCACCTCGGTCACGGCCGCACCTCTCCACGCTCGCGCGCGGCGACCGCGCGGGTGATGGCGTGGTGCACCGCCACGTGCACGGCCTCGATCACGTCAATGTCGGCGCTGGGCGCCTGCAGCATCAGGTCCGTGTACGGGCGGGCGAGCGCGGATTTCGGGTCGGTGCCGGTCAGCATGATGGTGCTCGCCCCTGAGGCACACGCAAATTTCAGGGCACGCAGGATGTTCACGGAACCGCCGGACCCGCTGATGCCGATGGCCACGTCTCCTTGAACGAGGTGGTTCTTGAGTTGCTCCAGGAAACCATCGTCGTAACTGACGTCATTGCCGAGCGCCGTCATCCACGGCACGTTGTCGCTGAGGCTCAGCACGCGCAGGCGCGGCGCGGCGCTGACGCCTGGGCCCTGGCCGAGGTCTATGGAGGTGTTCTTGCCCGGGTCGCCGGCCATGTGGCTGGCGAGGGCTGCGGACGCGCCGTTGCCAAACAGGTACACGGCGCGCCGATCTACCAGGGCGCCATGGATCAGGGTGGCGGCGCGCTCGACTGCACTGGCGTCCATGGTCGCGAGGGCCCGCTGAATGTCCTGAAAGTGTCGTGTCGCGGAGAGAGTCATGAAACCTGCTTTCTGGTGGTCACGCGGGTTGGAGAAAAACGGGATCGGCGGGCGTGAAGGTACTGCGCACGTCCACCATGCCTCCTTCGCGGATGGACGTATGCGCCGCTTCGAGAATTTCGACGATATGCGCGGCCTGCTCGCCGGTCACGCGCTGTGGGCGGTCTTCCCGCAGGGCACGTGCGAGGTCGTCGAGCGCCACGGCCCAGTTCAAGCCATGCGTGGCGGGCGTGTATTCCGGGAGCGCTGCGTACTCCGCGCCGAACGTGGCCGTTTCGATGGTGGCGTTCGGCGTCATCCAGCTGCCCAGGTACAGCTGCCCGTCGTCGCCCTGGAACTCGACGCCGTTCTGCTTGCCTTTGTCGGTGGTGTAGAACGATGCGGTGAGGCGCAGCACCGGACCGCTGGCAAACTCAACCATCGCGACATAAAAGTCGCTTTCAGTAGCTTCGAACGGGACTCCGCGTTTCGTAAGCCGCTCCGGCTTCACGGTGCGGCCGTAGGCCCATACGCGCGACGCCGGGCCAAAGATGCTGGTGACCACACCGAGCGGATATACACCCACGTCGCGCAGCGGGCCAACCTGATAGAAGCTGTGCGGAACCGGGTGCCACGTTTCAATGCGCCCGTGATTGGCTTCGGCGTAAATGACCCGCACCGGCCCGATCCGGCCGGAGAGAAGTTCTTTCATCGCGCGCTGCTGCGCTTCTCCCAAGAAAGTGACCGGCGCGCACGACAGGCGCACGTTGCGTTCGCGGGCCAGGGCCACGAGTTCCTGCGCCTGCGCGCTGCTGCCGGCCAGTGGCTTTTCGCTGAAGACGTGCTTGCCGGCTTCGAGGGCCTGCCGGCTGACCTCGTAATGGGCCGGCAGCACCGTGAGGTTGACCACCACCTCGACCTCGGGATCGGCCAGCAGCGTGTCCAGGGAATCGTAGACCCGGCAGTCCTGCTCTGCGGCGTACGCCTGGGCGCGCGCCGGGTCCAGGTCGAAGCAGCCGTGCAGCCGCAGGGATCCATAGGCCAGCATGTCTTTGGCGTAGGGCGTGGCGATCACGCCGCAGCCGACGATGGCAATATTGACCGGGTTCACGCGTTGGCCTTCAGTGAGAGGTCCGAAAGCCAGGACTCGAGTTGCCGCCTGGACTCCTTGATGTCCTCGGTGGGATCGAATTGTTCCGGCTCATGCTCGACGCTGATGAGGCCCTGGTAGTTCATATCGTTGAGCGAACCAACCACCCGGCGCAGAGGCACCACACCCTGACCGTAACCGACCGTGTCGTGCGTTCCCACTTGGCGGACATCCTTGAGGTGGACATGAAGCACCCGCTCGCCCAGTTCACCCACCGCCTGATCCGCCGGGTAGTTCTGGGTGCCGAACCAGCCGGTATCGACCGTGACACCCACCAGCCCGCCCTCATCCGGCCCGGCCCGCTCCAGAAGTTCCTGGGGCGTCTTCTCGGGGTGGTTCTCGTAGCCGAACCGGACGCCGTACTCGCGCAGGCGCGCAACATACTCTGCGCGCTGTTCAGTAAAGACGCGGCTTGCACCGGCCAGCAGCGGAATGCCCAGCGCGGTTACGAGTTGCAGCGTGCGCTCGAACTCCGCAAGGTCGTCCCCAAACCCTCCGCAGAATGCGACAAAGCGCATTTTTCGCCGCCCAGCGACATCAAGCGCAACCTGGACATGCTCCGGGGTCCACCACTTCTGATGCAGGTGGAAGTGCCACAGTTCGAGATTCTTGAATCCCATGTCGTCCACTTCACCCAGAAGCTCGTCGAAGCGTTCACCAAAGGTCTCGATCGGGGAGAAATGCTCGCGGCTGGTGCGGCAGGCCTGGCCCCAGTCGCCGGTGGCACGGTAGTTCACCTGACGGTAGGCGAAGTTGGCAGTGTTGAAGGCAACATTCATGGCTGGACCTCCTGGGTCGGTTCAGGTTCAAATTCGATGCGGACAGTGGTGAGCCCCCAGGCAGGGACCGCGAAATGCACCGTGTCCGCGTGGACTTCGGCTGGTTCCAGGTCGTACTCCAGCAGGTCCGTCTGGGTGGCCCGGCAGATGCGCCGGGGCGCGAACCGCGCGTGGGCCCTCTGGATCTCGCCTCGCAGGTCCTGGACGCGCAGGATCACGCCTCGGCCGTCACGGGCAGGCTTGAGGACACTCAGGGTGACGTTCTCGCTGACCTCAGCAAGGGTCCCTCCGGCAGGAGCGGCGTAGGAGGCGGTCGGTGGACGGAAATCCTGGAAGCTGATGCGGTGTGCGTAGAGGCCCTGCCGCGCTGAGCGGCCAACTCGTCCGGCCACCTCGCGGGTGAGGTCTGGTCCGCTGGTCAGGTGATAGCGGAAGGTCAGCGGCCCGCCCTGCCGGGCCTGATAGTTGGTATGCCAGTAGTTGCTCAGCAGGTAACCGAAAATCCGTCCTCCCCGGATGTCGCGCGTTTTCGGCCACGCTCCGCGCACGATGTCCCCGGCAGTGAACAGAGGGATGTCCGGACTGCTGACCAGCACCTTGGTGCGCTGTCCTTCCAGCAGCATGCCGGTCTGCAGGGGCAGCCACTCCAGGCAGGCGCCCGGCAGCCGGTCTGTATTCCAGTCAGTCCAGCCGAGTTGCGAGTCCGACAGCACCCGGGCGTCCGGCAAATCGAGATCGAAACGGACATAGGCGGCCTCGCGCGCTGTGGCGGCCTCCTTGTCATAGGTGTAATTAAAGTCGGCCCGCTTCTCGTGGGCTGGCAGGTGAACCCGGAGCTGCAAAGAACCCTGTGGGACCCGGGCACGCAGGTGCAGTGTGTCCCCCAGAGAATCGGTGGTCCGTGAGGCCTCGATCAGTTCGAAATGCTCGTCATCATGAAGCTCGGCCAGGGGCAGGTCCGCCTGATTGCTGAGAATCCGGCTGTCTTCCCCGCCGCGCACATACACCAGTCCGCCCGCGCCGCCACCCGCCAGCAGCTGCTCACCGCTCTGGAGCTCGGTCAGAAGGCTGGCCCTCCCGAGCCTCAGATCGAAGGTGAGCGCGTAATGCTCACTGCGGAGCTCGACGCTGGATTCGTCCGTCACGTCGGTTGTAATGGCCGCGATGGGCACGGTTTGCGGCTGAAGGGTGAACCGCCGGTAGGACAGCCCCGGCACAGCGGCACAGAAAGCGACGACGCGCTGGCTGGGATGCTGCTCAAGCACCCGGAAGGGCACCTGCTCACCGTCGGGGTCACAGGGCACCTCATCGTTGGCGATCTCCACGCTGCACTCCGCCGCGAGTGGCCAGTTGTGCGGGTTGTACACCACCACCTCCCGGCCCCGGGTGTTCCACTGCAGGCTGTGCCGGCTGGCTGCGGCGTGCAGGCCCTGGCGGGAGGCGAGGTGAGCACGCTCAGCGAAGGCGGCCTTGACGGCCCACTGGTCCCGGGTCAGACGGGCATCCGGGTCGGTCACGCTCATGAAGGCACCCCAGGTGTGCTCGTCGTAAAGCAGCAGATCCAGCCAGGCTCCGGCATGAGGGTCTCCAGTCAGGCTCAGCCTGTGGTCGTGCACGGCCGCCAGGGTGCCGAGCGTCTCTGCCGCCGGGAGCCGCGCCTGCGCTTCACGCGCCAGAACCGTTTCGCGCAGGCTGGTCAGTGCGCCGTCTTCCCAGTACGCGCCGCCGTCACCTCGCAGCACCGGAAGTTGATCAGAGAACTGCTCAGCGCGGCAGAAAAATTCAGCCGGGTCGGCCGGCACCAGCCGCGGATAGGCGTAGGTGGCGTTCCACTCGCCGATAAAATCCTGCGGCTGCGGGTCGAGGTCCGTGTTGTCGGCCTCCTGGCCGTACAGCAGCACGCAGTCGGGCGCATACTCCGGCCGGTCGAACTCCTGAAGCCACAGTGACAGCCCGCGTTCGGCGCTGCTGAGGTTCGGGGGGCTGCCGCACACCTTACGAAGTTCGCAGTACATCTTCGCGAGCCAGGTCAGAGCGCGGCCACCGGCGGGTCCCTCCCACCAGAAAGGGCTGGACCGGTGCAGGTTGCCGTTGACACGGAAGGGCCCCCGGTCCTGGTTGTTGGCATGCACCAGATACCGCACGCCCGCACCGCACAGGAGGTCCGGGTAACTGGCGCTGAGTGAAGCGACGTCCACCACCGCGGCCAGTTCGGCCCGGCGCCCGAGAGGAGAAAGGAACTCATCACTGGCCATGGCATTGCGGATGTGGTCCTCCAGGCTGGCGAACTGGGTGAGCAGGTCCGCGTAGTTGCTCACCAGATTGATGCGTCCAGCCTGCACCCAGGAGCGCAGGCGCGCGACCTGCGGCGCCGAGCGGGTTTTGAGGTAGTCGTCCAGAACCCAACTGCAGTCGAGGTGATAGGTGAAGTTGACCTGTCCTGAGTCCAGGAAGGCGATGGCCGCGTCGAGGTTCCGGCTGTGCCGTTCGGCAACTTCTTCCTGACGGTGGGTGTAGCCGATGTCGGTGTGGGAGTGCGCCGCGACATACACGGTCCACTTGCGTTTGCCTTCAAGGACCCCGCCCCAGGTGTGGCCCTGGTGCCGGGCGGTGTACTCGACGGTTCCTTCACCGTCGGGAATCCAGGTGCTGAAGCGGACATCACCGAACGCTGCAGGCCCGACCTCAAAATGGTGAGAGCGGCCGTCAAGAGTGAGGGTCAGCCCATCTTCAGCGGGCCTGTGCAGAACGCCGTCCACCCGCGTCTGCATCACGCCGCCCACTTCGCGGTACAGCACGGAGGTGCCGAGCGTCAGGCTGGGCGAGGGCACTTCCGGCAACGCCCTAAGCGCAATGTGCTGGTAGATCACGCCGGCCCCGTTGGCCATGCGGTCCAGTCGTTTGACCTGTTCGGGGTTCGGGATCATGACGACCGCGCCGCCGTCGACTGCCGTGAGTGTCAGCGTGTTGCGCCCGGGGCGAAGCAGCCGCGCCGGCAGGGTCACGTGGGCGCGGCCGTCAGCGTACAGGGTCGTGTGCAGCCCGGAGAGCAACCGGATTTCGCCGCTCGTGGAAGGAGCCGGACTCAGGAACACCGTACCGGACACGCCTCCGAGGTCCAGCCGCAGGTGCGGCACCCGCGGCGCGATCACCAGATAGTCGATCACGAGCTCATAGGCCGGGGCGTCCACCGCCTCCAGGTCAAAATGGATCCGGCGCATCTGCGCACCGTAGCCGGCTTCAGGATCGGCCTCACTGGCCTGATACAGGGGCCACACGTTGTCCGGTGCTCCCACGGTCCATTCCACGTCCGGGTACGCCATGGGCGCCTTGTAGTTGTCGGGCATCTCCCGGCAGGGTCCATCTTCCAGGCCGATACGCCAGAGGGTGGTTGTGGACGTCGTAGGGGGGGACATGTAAGCCTCCGTGAAGGGGTGCGGGCAGCAAGCCTGTTTCAGGCGGATGAGGACGGTTCGGGAAGGTCGGGGTCGTCTTCGGCAGATTCGGGAGGTGGGGTGTACTCGACCAAGGGGCGGACCTGCGTGGCGGCAAAAGCCAGCGCGAGGCTCACTAGGACGACCAGCGCCAGGGTGCGCGTAAAGAAGCTGATCACCCCCAGCAACACGGGAATCACGACATACAGGTGGGCAGAGACCGGTTCCCTGGCCAGCCCCATCAGGGCCGAGCGCCAGGCTGCGCCGTAAGGCAGGCGCTCGACGCTGAGGGCCTCGAGCAGGTAGGGCTGTAGGGCGATAAACAGCCAGGTGAGGTACACTGCCATCAACGAGACGACCGAGTCACCAAAGGGCTCCAGCGCCCGGAGCCAGTACACCAGGTTGCTGTACATCAGGAAGGCAAACAGCAGAGCCGTCAGCAGCCACAACGTTCCTGGAAGCAGGTTGATGCGCAGCAGCGCAGGAAACTGCCGCAGGTCCGGGTCCTGATCCTCGCGCATCCGGGCGATCAGCGCGTACGCGGCCAGGGTGGCGGGCCCAGACAGGATGACGGTCCACGACAGGGAAATCCAGATCAGGTTGAGCCACACCAGGGGAATCAGGTGACGCCAGACCAGCAGCCCGCCCTCCCGGTACGCACGCGGCAGTCTCATGCGCCGCTCCAGTCCAGGGTGACCGGCGGAGCGTTGAGGGACCGCAGCGTCATCCCGACAGGGACGGAGCCGGCGTCGGGTACGTGCAGCGCAGCCTGCACCACGCGGTGCTCCCCTGGCAACAGCGCAAAGCCGTTGTCACTGAACTTCTCCCTGACACCCATGGCCGCCTCGAGGCTGATCCAGGGCGCGGCCCAGTCTCCGGTGTTCCGAACCACCAGACCCGCAGCGACCTGATGCGCCTCCAGCGTGGTCTGAGGCAGCCTGGCCAGCGTCGCAAAAGGCTGCGGGACATGGCGCGCAATCCACTGCTCGGCACGGGCAAGTACCTTCCCGTCTGCGCTGTGGAGTTCGGCCCGCAGCAGGCAGGGGTCCTCGGGAAGGGGAAGGTCGATGGGCCGGCCGGGCGCAGGCCAGGACACTGTAGAGCGGTCGTCAAGCAGGGTCATGCCTGTCACGGTACGGAGCGAGACGGCCAGCTGACCAGCCCCCGGCCGGTCGGCCAGCACCTGAGGACAGGCCGTCAGGCTCCCCTCCCCCACCGGAGCCGGCAGGCCCAGGTGAATGGCGACCGGTGCGTTGGCCTCCCGGCAGCGGTAGTACGCCAGTTTCGGCTTCAGGTCGTAGTCGATCACGCTGGTGTTATGGGCATTCGGCCAGGGTTCATTGAGCTGCCACACCAGCGCCAGGCTGCACTCGTCGCGCCGCGCACGGTTGCAGCCCAGCGCGTGGCGCAGCACGTCCCCCTGGGCTGCCTGGGTCAGCAGCACGTACCGGCTGACATCCTCGACCGGACCGTAGACTTCCTCGATACGGTGATGCATCAGCCACCACTCGCCGTGATGCACCACCTGCGGATTGCGGTCGTCCATGGGCCACAGCGGCCCGGACGTGAGGTACCGGCGCAGGGTGGACTCGCGCGAGGCGGCCTGACAGCCGAACTCGCTGTGGGCCAGAGAGCGGTTGAGGGTGTGTGGAAGGTAACTGTCCACCGCGCCGCGGTAATGCCATGGGCCGTGAACGTCATGCAGGTCCTGCGGGCGTTGGCTGGCTGTGTCGGTGCTGAGGTCGTATTCGGGCCCGCTGGGCGAGGTCGGCAGGAACGGCCGGGTGCCGTCGAGATGATCAACAATGGTCCGGATCCGCGCCACGGTGGGGTCTGACCCGTTCACCGGGACATGATGTTCATCGGTGAGCTCGTTGCCCGCACAAAGCAGCACGACGCTGGGGTGATGACGCACCGCCCGCACGAGGGCGGGCAGGTCACGCTCCAGATTGGCCAGGAACGCTTCGCCGCGCGGCGGAACATTGTCGGTTCCGCTGGAGGTCAGGGGCATCTCCTGCCAGACCAGCAACCCGCACCGGTCACACTCGTCCAGCACGGCAGAAGAAGCAATGGGTCCGACTCCATTGAAACGCAGCAGGTTCGCGTGAGCGTCCAGCGCGTACCCTACAAGGGCACGCTCACGCTCGGGAACGCCGTCACGGCCTGCAATCAGGTCGCTGGGAACCACGTTAAACCCTCGGACGTACATCGGCTGCCCGTTGATTTCCAGCGTATACGGCAGCGCGCCGCGGGCACGGGAGGCGTCGTTACGCACCAGCGCCGCGCGCCGAACCCCGAATGTCCGCTCGACCGGGGCACTGCCCGGCACCCACGCGCGCAGGGTATAGAGCGGCTGTGCCCCCATGGCCGCCGGCCACCACAGCGCTGGTGCGGTCAGCATGAACACCGGCCTCACGCCTGCGGTGATCTCCCGGCGTCCGTCCGGATGAATCAGCTCTGCCGTGACGGGAAGACCGAGGTCTCCGTCGAGTTCGACTTCCACCTGCACTTCAGCCTGGGCGTGGTCCTCCGTCAGGGTGACACGGGGGAAGGCGTCCAGCACAGCTGTTCCTGCATCTGTCTGCAAGCTCACGTCGCGCCATAGCCCCACATGAACCAGACGCGTACCAAAGTCCCACCAGTAGCCGCTTCGCGGCTTGAGCGTGCCTGTCTGGCTGGTGCGGCCCAGTTGCCCAGCCTCCGGTGGGGGTTCATGCAGTACCACGACCAGCAGGTGGTCCGTCTCACGGTCGAGGCCGCTCACGTCGAAGCGCCCGGGCGTGTGGGTGCCGGCCAGACTGCCGAGTTGCTGGCCTTTCAGGTACACGTCGGCGCTGTAGTCCACTCCGCCGAAACACAGGAACAGGCGCGTGCCAGGCGGCAGTTCAACCCGGAAGGTACGTCGGTAGACCCATTGCCGCGCACTGACCCATTCGGCGTCCAGGCTGGAAAGTCCAAAGTTGGGATCGGTGATCAGGCCAGCCCGGATCAGATCGTCGTGCACACTACCGGGCACCCGCGCCGGAATCCAATTTGTGCGCGCGAACGCGCCCACGGGCTGCGAGGTCTCTTTGTGCAGCCTGCGGAATCGCCACGCCTCGCTGACCGATGAAGTCAGTTGCCAGCTGCCCCCAAGGCTCTGGAGAAATGGGCTGCTGCTCAGCGAGACGGGCTCGGGGCGGGGGTCGGTCATGGGGTCAGGAGAGGTGGGGTGTCAGGGAATCGGCGCGCCCCGCAGAACGCACAAAGTTGAGGATCTTGTCACGGGCCTCGGCGTTCACCGCGCTCAGCCCGCGTGCCAGCAGCGCCGGGTCCTGAGCGTCGAGCTCGGCACTGGTCATGCGCCCGAGGCCACCCATGGCAGCCAGCAGAGCGTTTTCCAGGTCGGTGGCGATGTTCATCTTGCTGATGCCGCCGCCGGGCAGCTCGATGGCCCGGTGCACTGTCTCGGCCGGCAGGCCGCTGCCCCCGTGCAGGACCAGCAGGGTCTCTGGAAGCAGGCGGCGGATCGCGGCCAGGCGGTCGAAGTCGATTTTCGGATTCGTGACCGGATAGACGCCGTGCGCGGTCCCGATGGAGACGGCCAGGACGTCGCAGCCGGTGCGCTCGACGAACTCGGCGGCTTCTTCCGGCACGGTGTAGAGCGCCTCGTCCCCTTCGGTTTCCAGTTTGTCGGTGGTGGTGAGCCGGCCGAGCTCCGCTTCGACACTGACCCCGCGCTCGTGAGCGTAGGTCACGATTTCCCGTGTCTGGCGGACGTTGTCCTCGAACGGCTGGGCGCTCGCGTCGATCATGACGCTGGTAAATCCTGCCTCGATGGCGGCCCTGATGACGTCATCCTCCCAGCTGTGATCGAGATGCAGGCACAGCGGAACGTCGGACCCCAGGTCAAAGGCCGCCTGCTCTACGGCGTCCCGGAAGTCGCGGGGCGTTAACCCGAACCAGCCAAGTTCACGCTGGCTGATCTCGATAATGACCGGGCTGCGCAGGTCCACGGCGGCCTGCAGCACAGGCCGGACACAGGCGCGGTAGCGAGCGCTGAACGCCGCTACGGCGTATCCGTCCCGTTGAGCGGCGGGCAGCATTTCGGCCAGGGTCAGGGCATGAGGAAGTTTCATTGCAGGGCCTCCAGGGCACGTGTCAGCCCGCTGTCCGGGCTGCTCAGGATGGGCGTGCGGGTCTCGCCGAGTCCGGGAATCAGGCGCGCCATGCTGGCCTGCGCAAGAACCACCACGTCGGTACGCTGTGCGAGCCCCTGCAATGCAGCGCTGACCAGAGCGTCGTGCTGCTCCGGCTGCCCGGCCATCAGGGCGTCGTAGGCACCTTCGACCAGCACCCGCTCGACCTCGGCGGCTTTGCCCGCGTCCGCTGCCGCGCGCTCGATCAGGCGGGCGGTAGGTTCCAGCGTGGAACCGACGGTGGCAATGACGCCAACCCGCTCGCCCAGCTGCACGGCCTGTCTGGCCATAGGTTCGTCTATGCGGAGGAACGGGACCGGCAGCTCGGCCCGGAGGTCATCGACTGCCCCGCCGACCGACGAGCAGCAGCACATCACCACGTCCGCACCGGCATTCACGGCGGCATTCGCGTAGGCGCGCAGGCGGCCGGTCACGTCCGTGGTGGGCTGCCCGGCCTGCATCACGTCCGGAAGCAGGCTATCGTCGAGAAGGTTGATGATGCGTACTCCCGGCGCGCGCTCAGCGGCCAGGGCCTTCATGGCGCTCACGGTCACGGGGGTGGTATGGATCAGGGCCAGGGTTTTCATGCGTGAGTCTCCATTGCCACGTCAAGTTCGAGGGTTACGATTTCCCAGGGACGAACGGTGAGCTCCACCATGCCGTCGGTCACGTCTATGTCTTCCTGGGGGTGTTCGCGCAGGTTCGCACGCCGGGCACCCGTCATGCCGACCGCCACGCGGACGCGTGCAACCTGTGGGTCGGGGGTCTGGTTGACGAAGCGGACAATCAGCGCGTTACGGTCCTCGGCGCGTTTCACCGCGGTGACCAGAACGCGTCCGGTGACCTCGATGAAGCTGCGCGCTGGCGGCAGCGTGGCGGGCCGGTCGCGGTGGCGGTTGCGCAACGGCACGATCTGACTGGTCTGCGTGGCAGCGTGCAGTGGGGCGTTGAAGCTGTGCGCGTCGCGCCAGGTGTCTGCTTCGGCCCAGGTGCCGGCGTGCGGCACCAGGCTGTACTCGGCCGTCACTGGCCCCAGCATCTGCGCTTCGGGCGTGGGAGTGGTTGGTCCAGCGCCGCCCACCCGGGTCAGGAAGTCCTCACGAGACAGCCAGCCCACGGCGCGCAGCACGGTCAGTGACAGGATACCGTCCTCGGCGGCGCTGAATTCCGGCAGGCCGCGGTTCAGCACGGTCAGTCCACGCGTGCCGTCGCTGAGGCTGGCAAAGTTCAACTGGGGGTGCTCATGCACGGCCGGTTCACTGCTACCGCGCTGATCTGCGGGCAGCGTTACCGGGCGGTCCACGACGCCGAACTGCGTTTCGGCGCTGGATACCGTGACCGGTGCGCCCAGGGGGAAGCGGGCGCGCAGCCGGTGGTCGCGCGCCGTGTTGTCGAAATGCGTGCGGATGTCCACCCGGCGCACGCCGGGAAGAAGGGTGACGTCGCTGTGCAGCACAAACGGTACATGGCGGGTGCTGCGGCTCTGGCGGTCCTCGCTCAGGCCCTCGGGCAGCGTCCAGCACCATGTGACGCGCAGGGTGGCGCGGGCCGGGCCGACCTCCACCCAGGACAGATGCGCCTGAACCTGCCCGGTGTGAAACACCTGATCACCCAGCGGCCAGGCGTAATTGTAGGTGTCTCCGTTGTCGCCGCCGTTGTCGAAGCTGTTCAGGCCGGTGTAAGAGTGCCCGGTGGACTTGTCGAGCAGGTCGAGGCTGCCGTTGTCCGGGTTGACCGTGACGCGCAGGAACTCGTTCTCAAGCGTTCCGGGTCCTACGGCCAGCGTGCTGACGGCAAGGGCACCCTTATTCAGGGCCACATCGCCCAGCACCTGATAGGGCCGCACCAGCGCTGAGCCCAGCGGCTGCTTGCGGCGGCGCAGGGCATACGACCGGTAGCCCAGGCCGGGCACGTCCTGGGCAACAAACGTCACCTCTATGAATTCATTGGCATCGTGCGTGCGGCCAGGACTCAGGCTCAGCCAGGAGAAGGCTTCGGTCTTTTCGACGTCGCTGCCCACCGTGCGGATCTGGAAGGGGCACTCCTGACCCAGATGATCAATCAGCATCCAGTGAAGCGGAGTGATGTTCAGGTGAGGATTCATCAGCACGCGAACTTCGTCGGTGCGCGGCCAGTTGAGCGGGTTGAAGACCGTGACCACCTCGCCGCCCTCGGCAAAGGCCGGGTCCACCCGCGTGGCAATGGACCCGTGGGCATCCTCGGCCAGCAGGTCGGCCATCTGCTGCGCCTCGTCGAAACGGGTGATCATCTCGCGGTGCACCTGGTCGATCGAACAACCACAGATGCTGTCGTGCGGGTGATTCTCGATCAGGCGCTCCCAGGCGGTCCACAGGTAGTCGGCCTCGTACTGTTCACCCAGCAGCCAGTGCAGGGCCTGCAGGGGCTCGGCGTACCGTTCGAGCGCCGTCTGGGCGCGGGCGTTGCGCTGCTTGAGGTACAGCCGGGCACTGAGCACGCCGGGCAGCAGGTGCGCCTTGCGCCCGAACGCGCGGCCTTCACCCTGCCAGACCACCTGTACCCGGTCCTGCTGAGCCTGGACCTCCTGCACAAAGGCGTCAAGCGTACTGATGCGGTAGGTGACCCCCTCGTCGGCCAGGGCGCCGTTGAGCTCCCGAAGCAGCCCGGGCAGCCGGGGATCGACCGGCAGGTGATCCCCGCCCATCGGCTCCAGAAGCACGTCCGTCACGGCGTAGCTGCGCAGGTACGCGCTGGTCCGGCGGGCCCGCCCGATGGTCTGGTCCTCGGTCAGTGCGGCGTCGTCAGGAAAGACCTTGTAGTGGCTCTGGTAGTACTCCAGGGGCAGGAACACCCCCAGCACGCGGGTTCCGTCGGGCGCCTCCCACCAGAATTCGCTGTGTATGTGTGGGGGAAACCGGTTGTCACGGGCCCGCGGGTACAGGTACCGGTTGAGCCCGACCTCGGCTGCGCCGGCCTCGACGCCCATCGGAGGGCCGCCGAACCCCCGCCAGACCACGGCACTGTCGATGCCAAATCCACGGAGCAACTGGGGCATCTGCGCAATGTGCCCAAACTGGTCGGGCAGGTAGCCGACGCGGCTGACTTCCACGCCCAGGTCACGGGCGGTTCGCTCGCCAAGCCACAGATTGCGCAGGGTGGCTTCTCCGCTGACCAGAAACTCGTCGGGCAGGATGTGCCAGGGGCCGACGAATAGACGCCCGTCCCGGATCTGGCGAATCAGTTCGTCCCGACGACCGGGCCGGACCTGCAGGTAGTCCTTCAGGACCAGGGTCTGCCCGTCGAGGACGAACGAGGCCAGGTCCGGCCCGGCGGCCAAAGCATCGAGAATCGCATCGACGGTATGCACCAGCCGGAACCGGAAGCGCTCACGGGTGCTCCACCATTCCCGGTCCCAGTGGGTGTGATGGTACACGTGCACGGTGACGGGACGCGGAACGGTCGTCACTGAGCGCTCCGGGTGGACCACGCTGCCCAGGTCTCGCGCACCAGGTCATAGTCCTCGTCGGTGAGGGGCTGCTGGTCACTGTCGACGTGCGTCACGAAATACAGGCTGGGAATGCCCAATTGCGGCTGGAGGCGGGTGTACTCGCGCCACGCAGCGCGGCTCGGCATCGGCCAGTTGTCGGTATCAACGGCGTGGTGCGGCAGCGCGGCCCGGGTGACGCGGGCGCGGTGGATCATCTGCTCGGGAACGTCCTGACCGGTATTCACGTCGTTGAGCCGGATCATGTCGGTAACGCTGGCAAAGACCGGGTGAGGCGTGTGGGTCATAATCAGCGCGTCGGCCTTGCAGCGTTTGGCCTCGTCCCGCAGAATCCACAGCAACCGGTGCAGCAGGTGAATTCCCCAGGCGCCCCCGCTGCGCTTCAGGCCGGGGCCGCTGGGGGTGCGGGCACTGAAGTCCACCTTGAAGCCGTCTGCGCCGTACTCAAGGAGCATGCGGCGCACAGCCGCACGTAGGACCGCCTCGTAGGCGGGGCTGGTAGGGTCGGCCGTGACCGGCTCGCCCAGGTCGTTGAGCACGCAGGCTTCGGGGGGAAGGCCCTCGGGGTCCCAGGCTTTCCACCACAGCAGCACCCGCTGATCCCGGGCGTGAGCTCGAGCGATCCAGCCTTCCAGGTCAGGCCACTTGGCGCGGTCGACCTCACACTGGCCGTAGCTCGCGCTCCATTTGTCGTCCAGCACCAGAATGCCCGGGTGCAGGTCATGGGCCTCCAGGGCAGCCAGGAAGCCATCATAGTTCTCCTGGGTGCAGTGGTCCGGCGCCCGGCCGCCGCGCTCGCGCACGAGGTGGCACTGGGCGCCCCAACCGCACTGGATGGGCGTACTCCACCAGCCGGGCTGAGCGCCCGGATCAAGCTGCGCATAGCCGAGTGCAGCGTGCCGTGCGCTGTTGTGCGCGATGGCGTCATACGGTCCATCCGCAAAGGCCAGGCGCAGGGTTGGCGTGCGGAACTGTCCCTGAACGCGGGTTTGGCCTTCATAGGCCAGCCTCAATGAGAACGCCGACTCCTGCGCATCGTAATGGAAGCCCGTGAAGTTCATTTCCTCGACCGGGGCAACGATGGATGCGGCCAGCCACCCGGCCGCGGCGGTCGTGGTGACCTTCGCTTCCCCTTCGTATTCAGGCGCACCGCCCTGATCGGCGCCGAGTGCGCCTCTGCGCTCGATCCCGGCCTGATGAAAGACGTACACCAACGGTGCAGGAGTAAAAAACCAGTGGGCCTTGCCCGGCAGACTGGTGCCCATCACGTCAATCGCGGTGGACTGCTCAGCGGGAATGGTCCGCTGCTCACGCTGATACGGCTCGGGGTTGAACACGGAGCTGAAGTGCGCTCCGCTCTGGAAAAACCCGCTTCCCCACCGTTGCTGGCCGTTGTAATGGCCGCCGAAGAGATGCACGTCGGTGAGTTCACCTTCGCCCTGGACCTCGACATGGCTGTCGATACCGTGCGCGTCGCAGCGGAGCACCAGCGTTTTGTGCTGCCAGATGCCACCTTCAAGCAGGAAGCGCAGCGTCACGGCGCCGTCCTCCTGGCTGATGGCCGGCGGGTGCAGACGGGCCGTGCGGTCGAGGCCGTGAGTGGTATGCAGGCTGGGCGCCAGGAACAGTTCGCTGAACAGCTGGCCGTCCGGGCGGGACAGTCGTGCGAAGGGACGGGCATCGTCCAGGCTCAGCCGGTAGGTCGGGCTGTGGATGTGGAGGCCGTGTTCGACGCGTTCGGCACTCACTTGCCTGGGGTCAGTCATCGTGTGCATGGTCACCTCTTGTCGTGTGTTCAGGGACACCCTACCCTATTCCTTAAAATTTTGAAATAACCCTGTACGCTTGGAGGCACGATGATCAATCCCCGCAGTAAGGCGCTTACCTTCCACTTGATCGGCCACGCCCACATCGACCCGGTATGGCTCTGGGACTGGCGTGAAGGCCACGAAACGGTCAAAGCCACCTTCCGCAGCGCCCTGGACCGGCTGAAGGAAAACCCGGATATGGTCTTCGTGCATTCCAGCGCCGCTCAGTACGCCTGGATGGAGGCACACCCGCAGCTGCTGGCCGAGGTCAGGGACGCCGTGCAGCGTGGCCAATGGGAACCGGTGGGAGGCTGGTGGGTGGAGCCTGATGTCAACCTCGCGCATGGCGAGGCGCTGGCACGTCAGGCGCTGATCGGCCAGCGCACCTTCGAGCGCCTGCTGGGCAAGCGCGCCCGCGTCGGCTTCCTGCCAGACTCGTTCGGGCACCCCGGCACTCTGCCGCAGCTGCTCCGGCAGTCGGGCCTTGACTCCTTCGTGTTTATGCGGCCCAGTGCCGGCGAACTTGATCTGCCTGCCAACCTGTTTACCTGGGTGGGGGCCGACGGCAGCCGCGTGCTCAGCGCCCGCCTGGAATGCTACAACAGCAGCCCCAACCAGATTTACACCAGCCTGGAGCGCAACCTGGCCTGGCGTCCCTCCCAGCTCACTAACTGGCTGGGTCTGTTCGGGGTCGGGAACCACGGGGGGGGCCCAACCCGCAAAGCCATCGCCAACCTGCGCGAACTGGCCGCTGACCCGGCCTGGCCTACCCTGCAGATGAATTCTCTGAGCGGTTTTTTCGAGACCGTGCGGGGGGAAAGCGCGCCGGAATACACCGGGGAACTCCAGCACCACGCCCGGGGCTGTTACGCCGCGGTCAGCGATATCAAACGCCTCAACCGACGCGCCGAGCACGCCCTGATGCGCGCCGAGAAACTTGCCGTAATGGCGGGTCCTGCCGGCTACCCTTACCCAGCCGAGGCCCTTACTCACGCGTGGAAGGGGCTGCTGTTCAATCAGTTTCACGACATTCTGGCCGGGAGCTCCCTGCAGAGTTCCTTCGAGGATGCACACCAGCAGCTTGGGGAGGTGCTGAGCATCGCCAGCCGGGTGACCTTCGCGGCCACCCAGGCGGTTGCGGATCAGGTTGATACCCGCCTGGACGGCCGGGAGGTGGATGAGGTGATCCGCAGCGTCCATTGGAACGGCGGCAGCTGGGTCACAGACTACGGCGATGGAGTGCCTGTCCTGGTGTTCAACCCGGACAGCCGGGAACGTGACGAAGCGGTCGAGATCGAGCTGAATGACTGGCACACCAGCAACCTGCGCCTGATTGACGACGCGGGCCAGGACGTGCCGTATCAGCGCCTGCGCGCCGAGAGCGTCAACGGGCAGGGCCGTCCCCGCTTCGTGTTCCGCGCGCAGCTGCCGGCCTTCGGCTACCGGATGTACCGGGTGCTGGACGAACCAGCGCCCGAACAGACCAACCCCCCCCTGCTGAGCGCCACGACGACCCTGCTGGAAAATGCCTTCTGGGCGCTTCATCTTGACCCGCACACCGGCGGGCTGATCCGACTGGTGGACAAAGCCAGAGGTCTGGATCTGCTGGCCGGAACCGGCGCTCAGCTGCAGGTGGTCCGCGACGACACCGATACCTGGGGTCACGGCGTCCGGGGTTTCCGGCAGCTGGTCGGCGTGTTTGGGAACGCCACTCTGGAGGTGCTGGAACTCGGAGAGGTTCGGGCCACCGTGCGGGCCACGACCCGCTTCGGCCGCTCGACCGCCGTGCAGGACTTCACGCTGTACGCCGGGTCTGCCGAGATTCACGGTCAGCTCAGCCTCGACTGGCACGAGCCGCACCACGCCGCACAGCTGGTATTCCCCGCGGCCCTCAGCGAGGTGACAGCCACCTACGAGGTCCCGTACGGTTTCGTGACGCGGCCCGCCGACGGCGAGGAGGAACCGGTGCAGTCCTGGACGGACGTCAGCGGCCTGGCCCGTGACGGACGTGGCGCGCCGCACCCGGCTGGGCTGGCGCTACTCAACGACAGCAAATATTCGGCCAGTGTGCTGGGCGGTGAGCTGCGCCTGACTCTGGCGCGGAGCCCGGTCTATGCGCACCATGATCCCGCAACCCTGGAGCCGGCGGTGGCGTATGCGCACCTGGATCAGGGCGCCCAGCGCAGCCGATGGGCCCTGGTGCCTCACACCGGTGACTGGCGCGCTGCTCACATGCCCGAGCAGGCGGCTGTGCTCAACCAGCCGGCAGTCTTCACCAGGGAGTACGTGCATGCCGGCTCCTGGCCCGCCTCACACTCCGACCTGCATCTGCAAGACCTGCCGACCGTACAGGTCAGCGCGCTCAAGCAGGCCGAAGACAGCGAGGACATCATCGTCCGCCTGCACGAATGGGGTGGAAAGGCGGCCCAGGGCCAGCTGCTTGTGCGCGGCCACGCCATTGACGTGGAACTCAGGCCGCAGCAGGTGCTGAGCCTGCGCCTCGCCGCAGATGGCCAGGCGCTGAAGGTGAACTTCCTGGAGGAAGCTGATGACTAGAGCCGTGCTGACGCTTGATAAAGCCGTAGACGACGCCGTGGCCACCCATCCGCGCCCTCATCTGCGCCGGGCCTGGCGGTCACTGGACGGCTGGTGGGACTTCGCTCCTGATCCTGCTGAGGACCCTGAGGACGTGACGTTTACCGGGCAGATCCAGGTTCCGTACGCGCCTCAGACGCGGGCCAGCGGTCTCCCGCAGGTGGTGGACCCAGCGCCGACCACGCTGTGGTACCGCACCCGGGTGGACCCCACGCCGGACGAGGTTCCGGCAAGGCACGAGCGCCTGCTGCTGCATTTCGGTGCGGTGGACTGGTCGGCCGAGGTGTATGTCAACGGCGCGTTTGCCTCGCGGCACGAGGGCGGCTACACCCCCTTTACGGTCGACGTGACTCGCGCCGCCAGGGACGGCTCGTTCGAAGTGTGCGTACGCGCGGTGGACGATCACAGTGACATGGCCATGCCGCGAGGGAAGCAGGACTGGCGCGAACCGCACGCCATCTGGTACCCGCCCACCAGCGGCATCTGGCGCACCGTGTGGCTGGAAAAGGTCCACCGACAGCACGTGGCTGCTCTGCGCTGGACCCCGGACCTTACCCGGTTTGAATTGACAGCCCTGGTCTCACTGGCCCACGCCCCGCTGCCCGGCACCCGGGTGCGGATCGAACTATGGGACGGTGAGCAGGTGCTGGCCGACAGTGACACGCTGGTCATCGGTCAGCACATGACGGTGCCGCTGAGGCTGCCCGACCCCGGTGTGGACGACGCCCGCAATCAGCTGCTGTGGATGCCGGACCACCCCAAATTGCTCGACACCCGTGTGACCCTCAGTGTCGGCGGCGAAGTTCTTGACCAGCCGGAAGGCTACGCCGCGCTACGTTCGGTCGAAGCCCGGGGGCGGCGGTTCCTGCTGAACAGCATTCCACACCCTCTGCGCATGGCCATGCACCAGGGCTACTGGGAAGACACCGGCATGACCGGCGATGACCGGCGGTACCGCGAGGACGTGCTGCTGGCCCGCCGGCTGGGCTTCAACGGCCTGCGTCTTCACCAGAAGATTGAAGATCCCCGCTTCGTGTACTGGTGTGACCGGCTGGGACTCGCGCTGTGGGTCGACCTGCCCAGTGCCTACGCGTTCACGCCCACCAGCATCGAGCGCCTGACCCAGACTTGGATGGAGGTCCTGCGGTTGTACGCCTCGCATCCCAGCGTGGTGGTGTGGGTCCCGTTCAACGAGTCGTGGGGCCTGCCGGACATTCCCAGGGAAGCGGCGCAACAGCAGGCCCAACGGGCGTTGTATGCCCTGACCCGAACCCTCGACAGCACCCGGCTGGTCAGCGGCAGCGACGGCTGGGAACAGGTGGTCAGTGACGTGTACACCCTGCACGACTATGTCCAGGACTCCGAGACTCTTCTGTTTCGTTACGGTAACCGGCAGGCCATCGAGGAGAACATCTGGCGCCTGTGGCCCGGCGGCCGGGAGCAGGGCCTGGCAGGGTTTACGCCCGGCGACCGGCCCGTGATTCTCAGCGAGTTCGGGGGCACCTCCTGGGTGCCGGTCGGGGAGGACGGCTGGGGGTACGGTGTTGTCCGCGACACCATGACCTTTACCGAGCGTGTCGAAAGCCTGCTGGCCGCTGCAGACCGCGCGATCCTGGACAAGGGCATCCACGGCTACTGCTACACGCAGCTGACCGACACCTACCAGGAAATGAATGGGCTTGCCGGTATGGACCGCATACCCAAAGGGGACGTGGACCGGCTGTCGAGCGCCGTACGCGGAGAGCGGCACGATCCCTCCAATCCGCTGTGGTATTCCAAGCGCTGGCGGGGACAGCGCGACCCGTGACGCGGATCGTGATCGTGGGTGCGGGCGGCGTGACCTTTCCCCTGACGCTCGCGGCGGACCTGCTGACCCAGCCGACTCTGGAGGGGGCCACGCTCGTGCTGCACGACCCTGACGTGGCGCGCGCCAACCGGACTGCCCGGGCCGTTCGCCAGGTGGCCGACGCCCACGCGCGGCCTCTGGACCTGGTGGTCACACACGACCGCCGCGCAGCGCTTCAGGGGGCAAGCTATGTGCTGCTGACCTTTCAGGTCGGTGGGCTGGAAGCGTACCGCACGGACCTCGACATCCCACGGCGCTATGGAGTGGACTGCGTCGCCGGCGACACCCTCAACCCGGGCGGGGTGATGCGCTTCGTGCGCAGCAGCCCCGTCTTCGAGGCGCTGGCGCAGGATCTGCTTGAGCTCTGTCCTGACGCGCTGGTCATCAACTACACCAACCCCATGGCCATGAATACCCTCTACCTGTCACGGCTGGGACTGCGGGCCCTGGGGCTGTGCCACAGCATCCCGGGTACGGCGGCCGTAATCTCGGGACTGCTTGGGCTCGGCCCGGGGGTATTGTCCTACCGTGCCGCCGGCATCAACCACCAGGCATGGTTCCTGAGCGTGGAGGCCGGCGGCGTGGACCAGCAGAGCGCTCTGCGCACTGCGCTGCGTGAGCGCTTCCTGCCCGACTATGACGCCACCACCGGCTGGACCGAAGGTGACGCTACCTACGCCGGCGGCCAGGAGCGGGTTCGTGCAGAGATGATGGAAACTTTCGGGTACTTCACGAGCGAATCGAGTCACCATGCCTCCGAGTACGTGCCTTACTTCCGCCGCTCAGCGCAGACAGTCAAAACGCACCTGCCACGTCGCTGGGATTACCTGCGCAGTGCAGAAACGGTGGCCGGACAGGTGGACACTCTCGTTGCCCTCAGCGCCGATCGGCTCAGCCGCGGCCTGCAGGCGTCGGGCGAATGGGGAATGCCGATCATCGCGGCGCTGGAGGGAAGCGAGCCGGCCGACGTCTACGTGAATGTCAGCAACGACGGCTGGATTACGAACCTGCCGGCAGAGGCGTGCGTGGAGGTGCCGGCCCGCGTGGACGCCCGGGGCGTGCATCCTGCAACGATGGGTCGGCTGCCGGGCGCCTGTGCCGGCCTGAACCTCACTGGTATTGCCCTGCAAACGGCAGTCGTCGACGCTGTGGTTGCCCGCGACCCGCCCGCACTGACAGCGGCCATGGCCCTGGATCCACTGACCGCAAGTGTGCTGGACCTGCGTGACATCCGCGCAATGTCGCGGGAGTTGCTGGCGGCGCAGCAGCCGTGGCTGCCTGAGTGGCTTCGGGCGGAGGTGAGGGCATGAGGCGCAAATTGACCACCCGAACGTTTGAATCCCTGCAGCGCACAAGTGCCGGACAAAGTACTGAACGCGGTACAATTGTTCAGGGTTTGAATATCCAGACGTCGTCTGGGTCGGGGAGCGGGATGAATCAGAGCAGATCAAGGAGTATCCGGCAGGGACGCAATCTGCCGGAAGTGCGGGCCGACAATCTCAGCGTGGTCGTGGAGGCACTGCAGAAGCTGCAGCCGATCTCCCGCAGCGCACTGGCGGACGCCACCGGACTCACGGCCGCGACGATTACACACATGGTCAACGAGCTCGAGGCCTTCAACCTGTTGGTCGAAGCCCCGTCCGGCGAGCGGAATGTCGGGCGGCGGCCAACGCTGCTGTCGTTCAACCGCCAGCGCGGTCAGCTGATCGGGGTGGAGGTCTCACGCACCCGCATCCACGCGATCCGGTCGGACTTCAGTGGTCAGGCCCTGGCCCGACTGGACCGTCCATTCCGGCCCACCTCGTCCGTCAAGAAGGGCCTGAGTACAATCTGCGAGGCCATTACGGAACTGATTGATCCTGCTCTGCCGCTCCTCGGCATCGGGGTGGGCATTCCCGGACCAGTCAACAGCACCCAGGGGATCGTCATCGAGCCACCGAACTTCGGTGGGTGGCGCAACGTGCCGCTCACCAGCGCCCTGACCGAGCGATTCGGGGTGCCCTGCTGGCTGGACGACGACGCGAAAGCGGCTGCCTATGGAGAACGCTGGTATGGTGCAGGCCGTCATGAAGAGACGCTGCTGTACATATCGCTGCGGTCTGGCGTGGGCGCAGGCCTGATTGTCGGTGACCGGGTCTACCGCGGGGCCCACGAGCTGGCTGGGGAAATTGGACACACCACCATTCATGTGGACGGCCCGCTGTGCGAGTGCGGCAACCGGGGTTGTCTCGAAACGCTGGTCAGCGTTCCGGCCATCATGCAGGAAGCCCGCCGGCTGGGGCTGGACGCTGAAGACCCGGCCGACCTGCACCGCATGGCCGTTGCCGGCGACGTGTTGGCCCAGAACATCAAAGACCGCGTGTATCTGTACCTGTCGGCCGGGCTGGTCAACGCGGTCAATCACTATGATCCAGCGGTGATTGTCCTGGGTGGGCAGCTGGTGCGGGCCTGGCCTGACCTGACAGAAAACGTGGCCCGAAAGGTCAAGGGGCGCTCATTCGGCTACCTGTCCAAAGACATCCGGATTATGGAAAGCATGCTTGACATCGACGCGTCCGCACTGGGCGCAGTGGCCATCGCCATCCACAACATTCTGCGTGATCCGGCCGAGGCGCTGCCCGGCACATCACATGCTGAATTTTCAGTAGTGAATTCCTGACGGCATAACCGCAGGTCACGGTGAAAGCACCGTAAAAAGCGCGCGGTCCCCGGGGACCGCGCGCTCATGACATTCCTGACTGCTCAGCCTTTGACCCCGCCGGATATTGAGGCACCTTCGACAAAGTACCGCTGGAAGGAATAGAACACGATGATGACCGGCAGCATGACCAGCAGGGCCGCGGCCATCAGGTATTGCCACTGCACGGCGGTGGCGGTGCGGAAAAACTGCAGCCCCACCTGAAGCGTGTAGAGCTTTTCATCATTGAGGTACAGCAGTGGACCCACGTAGCTGTCCCACGCGCCTTCGAAGGTGAAAATGGCGACCGTGGCCAGGGCAGGCTTGGAAAGGGGAATGATGACCCGGCTCCAGATCCAGAAGTCGCTTGCGCCGTCCACGCGCGCGGCTTCGGAATACTCGTTGGGGATCCCCATGAAGAACTGCCGCAGCAGGAACGTAAAGAACGCACCGGCAAAGAAGCTGGGCACCACCAGGGGCAGGTAGGTCCCGACCCACTGCAGTTTGGAAAACAGAATGTACTGCGGAATCAGGGTGACCATGCCAGGAATCATCATGGTGGAAAGCAAGACGGCAAACATCGCGTCCCGGCCCGGGAAACGCAGTTTGGCAAAACCGTAGGCCGCCAGCGACGAGGACAGCACTGTCCCGATCACCACGGCGACGGCATACAGCGCGGTGTTGATGGCGTAGCGTGTGAACGGCGCGAGGGACCAGGCTTTACTGAAGTTGTCGAAGCGCAGGGGATCAGGAATCCAGATGGGTGGGTTGGCGTACACCTGCGTATCGGCCTTCAGGGCGGTCGACAGCATCCATAGTGCCGGAAACAGGACCGCCGCACTGATGGCACAGAGCAGCGCGAACGCCAGGGTCTTCCAGAACAGGTTTTTTGCGGCAGAAGGACTCAGTCGCGGCCGGTTGACGACCGCCGTGCTGGAAGTGGGGAGTTTCTCTTGAACCGTCATCAGCGGGCTTCTCCTTCGTAGTACACCCAACGCCGCGAGACCCAGAACTGCAGCCCGGTCAGAATCAGGGTGATGATCAGCAGCACCCAGGCCATGGCACTGGCGTAGCCCATCTGGTATTCGCCGAATGCCTTCTGCCACATGTACAGGCCGTAGAACAGCGTGGAATACGACGGACCGCCCCGACCACCCTCAGAGATAATCAGCGAGGTTTCCCAGAACTGGAAGGCAGCAGCTATGCCCGTGACCAGTTTGAAGAAAATGGTGGGCGACATCATAGGCACGGTGATGGCCCAGAACTGCTTGATCGGCGAGGCGCCGTCAAGCATGGCCGCCTCGTAGAGGTGGCGGGGAATGCCCTGCAGACCGGCCAGATAGATGATGTATCCACCGGCTGCACCCCACATGCTCATGATCACCAGAGCCGGCTTGGCCCAGGTGGGGTCGGCAAACCACAGCGGCGGATTCTCTATGCCAATGGCCCTGAGAAACACGTTGATGGGGCCGAAGTCCGGATTGAACACCCACAGCCACAAGAGCAGGACAGCGACGCCGGTCAGCACTTTGGGCAGAAAGAAGATGGTCCGGAAAATACGTTGTCCGGGAATTTTCTGGTTGAGAAGCACTGCAATCAGCACACCGGTCAAGACACTCAGCGGCACGGCAAACAGCACGTAGAAGCCAGTGTTGTACAGCGAAGTCCAGAACAGATCGTCATCGAAAAACAGCCGGCGGTAGTTGTCCCATCCGACCCAGCTCGACTTGGACGTGATGTCGTAGTTCGTAAAGCTCGCATAGAGCGACCACAGCATCGGGCCGGCAATGAAGAGGATAAAGCCGATAAACCATGGAGCGACGAACAAATACCCGGTAAGTGCTTCTTTCCGCCGGGCCTGACTCATACGGGCCATGTGTACCTCCAACAGGATGACGGACTATGGAAATCACGAATACCACAGGCACATGAACGGCTGCGGTGCGGAAACCTTCTGCCTCTGCCCCAAGGAGGGCATGGCGCTTCAGGTGAACGGGTGAGTTGCTTAAATATATAAAAAAACTGCCGGTTTTGGTATATGCTCCTGACTAAGGCCACCGCCCCATAAAAATTCCACCTGACTGCAGAGGAGCTTCTCATGACAACGCTTCCGCTGGAGGCCAACACCCGTCATGTCCTGGCGATCGACATCGGCGGTACAAAGCTGGCTGCCGGCATCGTCACCGCAACCGGCCAGCTGCTGGACTCAGCCCGCATTCCGACCCAGGTTGAGCAGGGCCCCGACAGGATCATCGAGCGGGTACTGCACCTGAGCCGCATGCTGCTGGGACGCAGCCGGGCGCACATCGAACGTGTTGGCGTGGGCTGTGGGGGACCCCTCGACACAAAGCGCGGGCTGATTCAGAATCCTCCGAACCTGCCCGGCTGGATCGACTATCCCCTGGTACAGAACCTTCACGACGGCCTGGGGCTGCCCGTGGCCCTGGAGAACGACGCGAATGCCGCTGCCCTGGCCGAATACCATTTCGGAGCCGGACGCGGCACCCAGCACATGGTCTACCTGACCATCTCGACCGGCATCGGCGGAGGCCTGATCCTGGATGGAAAACTGTACCGCGGCAAACACGGCAACGCCGGCGAGCTGGGGCATCTTCAGGTCCGTTACGATGGCCCCAGCTGCAACTGTGGCGGCTGCGGGTGTCTGGAAGGCTACGCCTCGGGAACCAACATCGCCCGGCGAGCACGCGAAGCGGCGGCCGATCATCCTGAATCACTGCTGGCACGACTGACCCCCAGTCTCAGCGACATCACTGCCCAGACTGTCCTGACGGCTCTGGAGGCGAATGACCCGGTCGCCACGGCGCTGTGGGACGAAACCCTGGACATGCTCGCGGCCGGGGTGGCCAGTGTCGTGCACGCCTTTGACACCGAGCGGGTGGTGATCGGCGGTGGAATCACCAATTTCGGCGACCGGCTGTTCGTTCCGCTGCGCGACCGGGTGGCGCGGCGCAGCATGCCTTCGCTCGCCGAAGGCGTCGAGATCTGTCCGGCCGCATTCGCGGAGAACGTTGGCATACTTGGCGCCGCAGCCGTCGCGCTGCGCGAGCCGCTGGAGGTTTCGTTATGACTCTTGCTACGCATCACCTTACGAGCTACATCGACCGTCACCGCCAGGCCCTCGACCGCCTGGCTGGTCTAGCCCCCGAGGTTCAGGCCGCCGCGCAGGCCTGCGTGAGCGCCCTACAGGGCGGCGGCAAGCTGCTGACCTGCGGTAACGGCGGCAGCGCCGCAGACGCGCAGCATTTCGCTGCCGAGCTGACCGGACGCTACCGCCGCGAACGCCGCGCGCTGCCAGCAATTGCCCTGACCACCGATTCGAGCGCACTGACCTGCATCGGCAACGACTACGCCTTCGAAGAAGTGTTTGCCCGGCAGGCCCAGGCTCTGGTTCAGCCTGGAGATGTGCTGGTCGGCATCACCACGAGTGGAAACAGCGGCAACGTGGTCCGTGCCCTGGAGGTCGCCCGTGAGCGCGGCGCCTTCACCATCGCCCTGACCGGCGAAAACGGTGGCCGGGCCGCGCAGACTGCCCACCTGACGCTCCAGGCTCCCAGCGAGCGTACCGCGCAGATCCAGGAGATGCACATCCTGCTGATTCACGTGCTGTGCGAAACCATCGACGACGCCTTTGTAGAGGACCGTCAAGCATGACCGCCCCGCCAAAGAACGCAGTGTTTCACATGATCGGCAATGGTCACATCGACCCGGTATGGCTCTGGAACTGGCAGGAGGGCTACCAGGAAATCAAGGCCACCTACCGCTCGGCCCTCGACCGCCTCACGGAACATCCCGACTTTATCTTCACGGCCTCTTCGGCCGGGCACTACGCCTGGATTCTCGATAACGAGCCGGAGATGTTCGAGGAGATCCGCGCCCGGGTTGCTGAGGGCCGCTGGGCCCTGGTGGGCGGATGGTGGGTACAGCCGGACTGCAACATCCCGAGCGGTGAAGCCTTCGTGCGCCAGGGGCTCTACGGGCAGCGGTTCTTTCAGGCGCACTTTGGCCGCACCGCCGATACCGGCTACAACCCGGACTCCTTCGGACATGCCGGCACGCTGCCGCAGATCCTGCTGGGAAGCGGCCTGAAGCGCTACACCTTCATGCGACCGGGACCGCACGAGCAGGCGCTCCCCAGCCGGCTGTTCTGGTGGCAGGGTCCTGACGGCTCGCGCGTCCTGACCTTCCGTATTCCCTATGAATACTGCACCTGGGGCAAGGACCTCGAAGCTCACATCCGGAAGTGCACCACCGAACTCAGCGGCACGGTCAATGAACTGATGTGCTTCTACGGCGTCGGCAACCATGGCGGCGGGCCAACCACCGAGAACCTGGCGTCCATCGCCCGCCTGAAAGCCGATCCCGACCTTCCCGAACTGCGTCTGAGCGATCCACGGCAGTACTTCAACGCCGTGCAGCACACCGACGTCCCGGTGTGGTCAAGCGAATTGCTGTACCACGCCGTCGGCTGCTACGCGGCACACTCCGGCGTGAAGCGCTGGAACCGCGCAGCGGAACTGGCGCTGGTGCGCGCTGAGAAACTTGCGGCACTGGCGACGGCTCTGACGGGCATCACCTACCCGCATGACGACCTGGCACGGGCTTGGAAGCGGGTGCTGTTCAACCAGTTCCATGACATTCTGGCCGGCACCTCCATCGAGAGTGCCTACGAGGACGCCCGCAACGAGTACGGTGAAGCCCTGGCCACCGCCCAGCACGTCGCCAACGCCGCCCTGCAACGCATCAGCTGGCGGGTGACCGTGCCTCATCGGGAAGGCAGCAAGCCGTACGTGGTGTTTAACCCGCACCCCTGGCCGGCACGCGTGGCCATCGAGCACGAGACGGGGGGGGTACCCACCGACTTCACCATCGTTGACGAGCGCGATCAGCCCGTTCCCGCGCAGCGCATCCAGTCCGAAGCGACCGTCACCGGCTGGCGCAAACGGCTGCTCTGGACCGCGGACCTTCCGCCGTTCGGCTACCGCACCTACACCATCCTGCCCGAGGCGGCACCCCAGACACCGCCGGTGGACGCGAGCGATACCCATCTGGAAAACAGCAACTTCCGGCTGGACATCGACCCGCAGACCGGTGGCATCGCCAGCCTGCTTGACAAGCGCACGGGTGCCGAGGTGTTTCGCGACACCGCCGCTGTCGGGCAGGTCATGCGCGACCCCAGCGACACCTGGAGTCATTCGCTGCTGCGCTATGATGATCTCGCCGGCCGCTTTGCAGACTCGACGAGCGTCCTACTCGAACACGGCCCGGTGCGCAGCACCATCCGCACCACCAGCCGCTACGGGCGCAGCACCCTCACTCAGGATTTCATGCTGTACGCCGACCAGCCGCATATTGAAGTCCGCGTCCGGGTGGACTGGCATGAGCAGCAGCGGGTGCTGAAGCTGCACTTTCCGGCGCACCTGCACTTTCCGCAGGCGACCTTTGAAGTACCCTACGGAGTCACGACCCGCCCCACCAATGGCAACGAGGAACCGGGGCAGCGCTGGATCGACCTCAGCGGCGTGTACCGCCCCAGTGGAGTCATCCGTGGCCTGAGCCTGATCAACGACGCCAAATACAGCTACCACGCCCTGGACGCCGACCTGGGCCTGACCGTCCTGCGGTCCCCGGTTATCGCGCATCACGATCCCTACGAGCCGGTCGAGGGCAGCGACTACCGCTACCTGGACCAGGGCGAGCAGGCATTCACCTACTGGCTGTACCCACACGACGGCACTTGGCGGGACGCCGGCACCCCCCGCGAGGCGGCGGTGCTTACCGAGCGGCCGGTGGTGATTCCCGAGACCTACCACGACGGCGCGTTTGCGCCGGCCGCGTCCTTTATGCAGGTCGAACCGGCCAACGCGCAGGTGACGGTCTTCAAGCGTGCCGAGGACAACCACGGCTACGTCCTGCGGCTGGTCGAAACCCACGGTCATCCGGTGCAGGCTCAGGTGAACCTGCCCGGGCTGGACCGTCAGATCCAGACCGGGCTGGGTGCCTTCGAAATCAAGACGCTGCTGATTCCGGACGGCGGCGGCGCCGCTCAACTCCTCAACCTGACCGAGCTGGAGGTCCTGGGTGAGGCCTGAGCTCCCCCTCTGGCCGGCTGGACTCCCGCAGGCCCGCGGACCGTGAAAGGATAGGACTGTCCATCTGTCCCTGGTCATCGATCCGTTCCCTGACATAAGGAGACCCATGCCCAGACCTATCACCCTGTTTACCGGCCAGTGGGCCGACCTGCCTCTCGCCGACCTCGCTCCGCTGGCACGCCAGATGGGCTACGACGGCCTTGAACTGGCCTGCTGGGGCGACCATTTCGACGTGCAGGCTGCCCTGCGCGACCCGACCCACCTCCGGCGCACCCGCGACCTGCTGGAGGCCAACAACCTGAGCTGTGTGGCCATCAGCAATCATCTGGTGGGTCAGGCCGTATGCGATCCCATCGATGAGCGGCACCAGCAGATCGTGCCCGCCCACGTCTGGGGTGATGGTGACCCGGAAGGCGTCCGGCAGCGCGCCGCACAGGAAATGATGGACACCGCGCGCGCGGCGGCAGCCTTCGGTGTGAAGGTAGTCAACGGCTTTACCGGCTCGTCTGTGTGGCACACCCTGTATGCCTTTCCGCCGACCAGCCAGGCGTACTGGGACCGTGGCTTCGAGGATTTCGCGGCCCGCTGGCGGCCCATCATGGACATTTTCGACGCGCACGACGTGAATTTCGGCCTGGAGGTGCACCCGACTGAAATTGCCTTCGATATCGCCTCGGCGCAGCGGGCCCTGGAAGCCATCAGTCACTCGCGCTTCGGGCTGAACTATGACCCCAGCCACCTCGCCTACCAGGGGGTGGATTACGTGAAATTCCTGCGGGACTTCGCCGACCGCATCGTGCACGTCCACATGAAAGACGTCTGGTGGGGGCATGGCAACGGCGACGTGGGCGTGTTCGGGGGACACACCACCTTTGGTGACCCCAGACGCTACTGGGATTTCCGCAGTGTGGGGCGCGGTGATGTCCGGTTCGAGGACATTCTGGTGGCCCTCAACGACATCGGGTACCGGGGGCCGCTCAGCGTGGAATGGGAGGACGCCCGTATGGACCGCGTCCACGGCGCTACCGAAAGTGCCGCGTTCCTGCGCCGGCTGGATTTTGAGCCGGCGGGTGGTGCCTTCGACGCGGCATTTGCCCGCACCAACCCGGCACCGACAGGAGGCTGAGATGCGCAGACTGCGAATGGGGATGGTTGGGGGTGGCCAGGGTGCGTTCATCGGCGCAGTGCACCGCATGGCGGCCGCCCTGGACGGCCAGTTCGAGTTCGTCGCAGGGGCATTATCCAGCACCCCCGACAAAGCCCGGTCCTCCGGACTGGCGCTGGGCCTCAGCGAACACCGCAGTTACCCCTCCTGGCAGGCCATGCTCGAAGGTGAACTGCGCCTCCCGGCAGACGAACGCATCGATCTGGTGTCGATCGTGACCCCCAACCACCTGCACTACCCGGTGGCGCACGCCTTTGCCAGTGCCGGATTCCATGTGGTCTGTGACAAGCCCCTGGTGCACACCAGCGAACAGGCTCAGAACCTGATAAGCGTCGTGCAGCAGACTGGGGTGGTCTTTGGAGTCACCTACAACTACACCGGCTACCCCATGGTGCGAGAAGCCCGTGAACGCATCCGGCGCGGGGACCTCGGGGAGATCCGCAAGGTGATCGTGGAGTACAACCAGGGCTGGCTGGCCTCGCAGCTGGAAGCGACCGGCCACAAGCAGGCCGACTGGCGCACCGATCCCGAGCGCAGTGGCATCGCCGGCGCGGTGGGCGATATCGGGTCGCATGCCGAGAACCTCGTGTCGACCGTCACGGGTCTGGAACTTGAGGCGATCTGTGCGGACCTGACGACCTTCGTGCCAGGCCGGGCCCTGGATGACGACGCCAGCATGCTGCTGCGCTTTACCAATGGGGCGCGTGGCCTGCTGTGGTGTTCCCAGATCGAGATCGGCGCAGAAAACGACCTGAGGCTGCGCGTGTTTGGCACCCGGGGCAGTCTGAGCTGGCGGCAGGAGGACCCGGATACCCTCGAACTGCAGCAGGAAGGTGAGCCTCGGCAACTGCTTCGGCGCGGCAACGCCTACCTGAGTGCGTCGGCCCAGGCCGCCACACGTCTGCCGGCGGGGCACCCGGAAGCGTTTATCGAAGCGTTTGCCAACGTGTACCGTGGTGTGGCCGAAACGGTGCTCGCCCGCCTGGAGAACCGCACACCGGACCCCCTGATCGCCGACTTCCCGACCCTGGCAGACGGTGCTCGGGGCGTCCACTTCATCGAAAAGGCCGTCGAAAGTGGGCAGACCAGCCAGAAGTGGACGCCGGCCCGCTGGTTGCCTCCAGCCTGATGCCCCCCTTGACCTAAAGGTCCCATGCCTCCCTAAGAACCGACGCCCGCCGATAACTTCACCTTCGGACCGTGGACGGTAGGCCACCCCGAACGGATCGCGCCCGGGGTGACCACCCGCCCCGGCTTCAGCGTCCCATACATCGTGCAGCAGCTCGCGTGCCTCGGGGCGTACGGCGTCGATCTGCACGACAACGACCTGGTTCCGACTGACGCCACGACGCAGGACCACGACCGGATCGTCAGAGAGTTCCAGGCGGTGCTGTCCGACCATGCACAACCTTCTTTTCCGTCAAGCTGCTGGAGGACAGTGGCCACGCCTGTCCGCAGCACTTCGATGCCCATGCGCTGCGCACCGAGGACGAAGCCGGCGTGCGGGCCTTTAAGCGTGGTGCATGCGTCCCTACCTGATTCTGAAGGCCAAGGTGACCCAGTTCGACGCGGACCCCCGAGATCCAGGCGGCGCTCCGGGCCTACCGGGTCGAGGAGGACCTAGACCTGCCCTTCCGGTTCACTTCCTAGGGGGCGCAGGCCGTGAAAGCCCGGGCCTTCGACCGTAAAGCACCCGGGCAAGTTGGCTCCGGCCTGGAGCACCTCGTTCGGCTTACGCTGGAACTGCTGCTGGGCGTGCGGCCGTAGGGCGATGCCGCCCAGGGTAGGCCCGGTCCAGCTGTGGGAGCTATTTCCGGGCCGACCAGTCGGTCGCCCGCCAAACCAGGAAGTTGTACACGGCGAATCCCACGAAAAAGTGGTGTGCCCGGCGCTCCCTGCTGAAGCCGCACAGCCACGGCAGGGCCAGCTGCACCACCACGCTGGCCAGCTCCAGCCGGCCATGCCAGCGGAACGGGACCACCCGGACCACACCCAACGGCGTCCGTGTGGTGGTCACTGCGAGCAGAATCAGCAGCACAAAAGTGTCTGACCAGCGCTGAGGCGCGGCACTCAGGCCGGTGCACCGCGAGAGCAGATAGAGGGCGGGCGCGGTCACATAATCCACCAGCGCATGACCCCGACGTCCCCACAGGTTTCGCATGGCTCACGCTATCGGCTTGCCACCCCTTGATGCTGAGGGCTCTCTCAGCGTCCGCAGACAAAACGTCCTGGCTTTTTGCAAGAAGAGCTTCTGGCCTCGCTTAGCCTCAAACTGTCATGACCGGGGAGCGCTGTAGCTGATCCGGTAAATCAGGCCGTTGCCGTCGTCAGTCAGGAACAGGGCGCCGTCTGGCGCAACCTGAAGGTCGACCGGGCGCCCGGATGTCGTCAGGCCCTTGAGGAAGCCGGTCAGAAAGTCTCTCACCTCACCCGTCTGCGGATGAATGGTCACGACCTTGTAGCCCGACTTGGGCTCCCGGTTCCACGACCCGTGCAGCGCGACGAACATCAGGCCCCGGTATTCGGCGGGAAACGCCGTGCCAGTATAGAACGCCAATCCCAGCGGAGCGGAATGGGCGGTGGTGGTTGCAAAGGCCGGCTGCGCCGATTCACATGAACCCTGGCCCTCGCGGCCGAAGGAGGGGTCGCGGACCTGCCGGGTGTTCGGGGCCGGGGCGTAGCAGTAGGGCCAGCCATAGTTGCCGCCTTCCTGAAGCCGAAAGAAGGCTTCGGGCGGAATGTCGTTGCCCAGCAGGTCGCGGCCGTTGTTGGTGGCATACAGCTGACCTCCGAACCATTCCAGGCCCACGGCGTTGCGCAGGCCACTGGCAAACAGCCGGCCATTTTTACCATCAGCGTCGTACACCCAGACAGCCGCCCGGCGGGGATCGCTTTCCTCGCAGACATTGCAGGAGCTGCCCGACGCGACATACATGCGCCCGTCCGGCCCGAACACCAGGGTGCGGGACTTATGCTGCCCCCCTGCAGCCAGTTCGACGACGTGCTGGGCCTCGGCGCCCGCCCGGAGGTCTCCACGCGCGTACCGGAAGCGCACCACGCGGTCGGTGGTCGCCACATACAGATAATCTCCACGGAATTCCAGACCGTGCGGCTCGTTGAGGCCCTCGGCAAAGACTTCACGGCGGTCACTCTGGCCATTGGCGTCACGGTCCGGCAGCACATAGACCCGGCCCGCCGCACTGTCGGTGACGAAAAGGTCTCCGTTGGGAGCCACTGCCATCAGCCTGGGTTTTTTCATTCCGTCGGCATACACCGCAGCATGAAACCCCGGGGGCAGGGTCAGCCCCGCGTTGGGCAGCGAGGGATTCGGCCGGGTGACGACGGCACACGACGACAGCACAGCCGCAAGTATGCCGGTGATGACACCGGCTTCCCAAAAATAAGGGGACCGCATACCCCATTAAAAACAGTGCCTGTGAGCCGGTGGAGCGCTCCAGGTAAAGAAACACCACAGCTGGCTCCCGCGCCTGTCAGGGCCGCTGATAGAGCTCTGCGTCAGGGTTGCAGACCATGACATTGACCACTGCCCCGCTGAAACAGGCAGCCCGGATCAGCCAGCAACGAATAATGACCTCTCTTACGGAACCTGACACTACGCAGAACCTCGGATGAGAAGCTCAGCACCGAGCCAGAAGAAAGGAACGCCTAACCCCGGGCACATATCCGACCGGCGTGGTCCGGCACACTGAGCTATGAACAACAAGTGGACGGCCGCCTTTCGCGGCGCGGTCCTCACGGCCGTGCTGCTGGCGGCCGGGATGGTCGACGCCCGGACCACACCCACCGAGTCTGCCGCAAGCCCGGCTGTGCTGGCGCAGGCGGCCCCTGTGCCCTCACCGGCCACGCCGGTCATCCCGCCAGCGCCACTGAGTCCACAGGAATCTGCCGCCCTGACGGGGCTGTTTGAGAAGCTGCGCCCCGCCACGCTGCGCCTCGAGGACTGTCCACCCAATGACTGCTCCGATCCAGACGGTGTGGGGACCGGCTTCCTGATCGGAGGCGGCTATGCCCTGACGGCCTTTCACGTGATTGAAGGCGAGAAGAACCTGACTGCGGTCACCACGGACAAGCGGCGCTACACGCTGCAGGTTATCGGCTTCGACGATCACTCCGACGTGGCGTTGATCCGCGTAAATGTTCCCGCGAATACCCCTTATGTTCCCCTGGCCACCACGGGGCCAGGGGTGGGAGAGCCGGTACTGACCATTGGTAATGGCAACGGCACCTTCCTGAGTTCCAAGACCGGCCGGATGACGGGTCTGGACCGTGAAGCGGGACGCGCCGAATTTCCGGAGGGAACCCTGGAGTTCAACGCCCCGCTGCTGCCCGGAGACAGTGGCGGACCGGTAATCAACTCGCGTGGAGAAGCGGTGGGCGTGGTGAGCTACATCCGTTTCTCGGGAAGGCGCAGCAGCCGCATCACGGCCTACGCCGTGCCCGTCACCGAGACCAGCACACGAATGGCCGACCTCCGTGGCGGGATGCAGCGGGTGGCACCAGCCACGGGGATAGATCTCGATTCCCAGCTGGACTTCGCGGTAACGCTGCCAGCAGAGCAGTTCAGCCAATTCAGCGACTACTTTGATCTGGATCTGGGCAGCACGCCCGGTGCCTTCTTCACCAGCGTCCTGCCAGGAAGTCCGGCTGACCGTGCCGGTCTCCGGCCTCTGGATTTTGATGAGGACGGCAAGCGCATCTCCGGAGACATCATCATTGCGGTCAACGGCCAGCGGACGGTCAACTTCTCAGATTTTCAGTTTGCCGTCAGGCGGTATCAGGCGGGAGAAACCGTGACACTCAGGGTGCTGCGAGGCGGCCGGCCACTGGACCTGAAGCTGGTGCTGGTGCCACGAACCGGGGTCCGCCTGAACGGAACGTCAGGAAAATTCTGAGTCTTGCTGGCGCTGTCCTGGGTCCAGAATGCAGTCCTGGGGGGCTGGGGTCACCAGAAAGAGCGGCGCGAACTGGTACGTGCAGAACCACTTGGTGGTGGGTACTGCTTGCAGACCCTGCCTTACGGTCTCCCCGGATGCTTTCCTCTACCCTGGCATCCAGGGATGCGCAAGATCGTGCATGTGGACGCGGACGCCTTCTTCGCGAGTGTAGAGCTGCGGGATGACCCCAGTCTGCGCGGAAAGGCGGTGGCCGTGGCCTACCATGGCCCGCGCAGCGTGGTCACCACCGCCACCTACGAGGCCCGGCAATACGGCGTGCGGAGTGCGTTGCCGCTGCGAACTGCCCTTGCCCGTTGCCCGCACCTGATCGTCATCGAACCGCGCATGGACGCCTACCGCGAGGCCAGCCGCGTCATTCAGGGCGTGTTCCTGGAATTCACCGATCTGGTCGAGCCGCTCAGCCTGGACGAGGCGTACCTGGACCTGACCCAGCCCAAACAGGGCCCGCGCAGCGCCACCCTGATTGCCCGCGAGATCAGACGTCTCGTACGGGACCGAACCGGAGGTCTGACCGTTTCGGCCGGCGTGAGCTTCAACAAGATGCTGGCCAAGATCGGCAGCAGCATGAACAAGCCCGACGGCCTGACAGTCATTCTCCCGGACGAGGCGGATGCGCTGATCGCGCGGTTGCCGGTCAGGGAGTTTTACGGCATAGGACCGGTGACGGCTGCCAGGCTCGAAGGCATGGGTGTAAGCACCGGGGCCGATCTGCGCCGGCTTCCGCTGGCCGAACTCACAGCCACCTTCGGAGCGCACGGAGCGCACATGTACGCTATCGCTCGGGGCATCGATGACCGCCTGGTGGACCCGAGCGATGACCGCAAAAGTATCGGCACCGAGGATACCTTTGATACGGATGTCAGCAGTCTGGACGAACTGGCCGCGCATCTGCACAGCCTGTCCGAGCGCACCAGCCGCAGGCTGAAAAAGCATGGTCTGGGTGGACGCGTGGTGGTGCTCAAGGTGAAGTTTGCGAACTTCGAGCTGATCACCCGGCGGGTCAGTCTGCCGGTTCCGGTGCAGGCCGCAGAGGACCTGCAACGGGTGGCGTCGAGCCTCCTGAACGCCCAACTGTTACAGAACCGGCCGGTACGGCTGCTGGGGGTCAGCGTAAGCGGCCTGGTGGACCCTGAAGGGCGCGATGTGGCCCCTACTCTGTTCAAGGTCGTGTAATCAGCGGTGTTTTTGGTACCTGGATGTAGGGTGACCGGTTGTCTTCTCGGGCACCGTACCTGGATTTATCGGCCGACTACCCTGCCTGACGTTGGTCATCCCAGGGCAGTGACCCGAAAGATCATTGCAACCTCCGGAGCCTGGGGCCGCTGTACGGGCCTCATCTCCCCCACAGCCCCTATGATCTGAAACACCATGTCCTGCGGGTGTGACGGCGCTGCCGGTCTCTGAGGGTTGATCGTTCCTCCAGTCCGCATCCACCCGTCCGAAGACCACAGGAGGAAATGCCATGTCCGACGCCGCACCCCCACCGCCCGCACCGAACGGCCAGCCTCAGACCGGGAGGCGCCTCGCCGGCCGCCGGGTCCTCGTTACCGGGGGCACAAGTGGCATCGGCCTGGCCGTTTCGCAGGCTCTGGCCGAACATCAGGCGCGGGTGTTCCTTATAGGCCGGACAGCGACCACTCTGGAAACTGCCGTGCATGACCTCCAGGCAGGTGGTTGCGACGCGCTGGGTATGACGGCCGACACCAGCAGCCCACATGACCTGCGCAAAGTGTTTGGAGCCATCGACGCGCAGTGGCAGGGCCTCGATGTCCTGGTGAACAATGCCTCGCTGCGCGGCACACCCTTCTGGGACGAGGACGAGACCCAGGCAGACCAGCTGATGCGGGTCAATGCCGGAGGCTACGTGACCTGTGCGCACCTCGCTGCGCGGCGCATGCGGCAGCAGGGCGGACACATCGTCAACATAGGCTCACTCAGCGCCGAACTGCGCGACGGACCGTACGCCAGCTACGTGGCGGCCAAGTCCGCGGTGCGGGGGTTCTCGATGGCCCTTGGCAGGACGGTACGCGGGGCGGGCATCAAGGTCACGCTGATCGAGCCAGGGTTCGTCGACACGCCGATGATCGATCTGCCGCCGGAAGACAAGGCTCAGAAGAAACGGCGCCACGAGATGCTCGAACCTGGGGATGTCGCTGAAGCCGTCATATTCTGCCTGACCCGGGCCCCCGGGGTGGATGTCCCGCTGCTGCAACTCCAGCCCCTGCATTAGAGGCTCGATGAACATGCAGCCAGACCGGGACGCGTGAGCATTATCACCACTGTGTACGCCGCCAGGGCACATCGCGGGCGGGTGCGGTTCAGAAGGCGTACCGGACCGTGCAGTACGGCAGTTCGCGCCGCAGCAAGGTCGTGAAGTGCTTTACCGCCTGGCCCTTCAGGCCTCTGCGGTAGCGCAGATTCTCACCCCCGTACTCTGACCGTTTGGTTTCCTGCCACTGCGGTGTCCAGAGCAGCCTTTCGGCCTTCGGGTGCCAGCCGAGGTTGACCTCGTGCAGGCCCGCGTTGTGGGTCAGGAAGATGACCTCGGCTGCCAGCTGCGCTTTCGCCTGCGGCGAGAGGGCCGCGTCGACCTGCCGGAACAGCTCGGTATAGGCCGTGGTCCACCCTTCATAGACAATCACCGGTGAGAAGTTCAGATGGACTTCGTACCCAGCCCCCACGAAGTCATTGATGGCCGCGAGGCGCTCATGTATGGGGGACGTGCCGATGTCCACCACCCGGGCAATAGACGCAGGCATCAGCGAAAACCGCAGACGGGTGCGGCCCTGCGGGTCATAGGTCAACAGCGTCCGGTTGACGTACTTGGTGGCGAACGACGCCTTGGCATTTGGCAGGGACCGGAACAGCGTCACCAGGTCTCGGACGTTCTCCGAGATCAATGCGTCCACGCTCAGGTCACTGTTCTCGCCCAGGTCATAGACCCAGGCAAAAGGATCGACCGGGTTGGGTTCCACTTTTGCCCCCAGGACATTGGCGTGCCTGCTCAGCGCCGTCATCACGTCATCGATGTTGGCGAAGGTGCTGATGGGGTTCGCATACCCCTTGTGTCTGGGGACATAGCAGTAGGCGCACGACAGCGCGCACCCGTTCGCCATGCCCGGGGCGATGAAGTCCGCGCTGCGGCCGTTGGGCCGCATCTTCAGGGTCTTGCGAACCCCCAGTACGAGGATCTGGCGCTTGATGCGCAGCCAGTCCTTGACCAGCCCGGCATTGCCGTGCAGCCCTGGAATATTCCAGTGCGAAGTGACTTCTATGCGTTCGGCGTCCGGAAAGCGGTTGAGGATGTCCTGCCCCCGGGGCAACCGCGCGGCCTGAGGGTCGACATAGATCTGTCGGATGTCGAGGGGAAACCGTGCCGGCATGTCTCAGTAGAGAGCCTGAGCCTCAAAGCGAACGCGAGCCGGCAGACGAAGTGCGTTTGTCCGGAATATATGTACGGTACCGTTATATGAATTCACCGCGGCCAATGGCGCGTCACGTAAGGACATGGCCGACCACAAATAGCAACCCGTGACTCATGAGGACGTCCGTCTCCTGCCTCAGGAGCCCTCCCTGATCAGCACTCCCAGGCCCGCGTCCCGGCCGCTCCTGGCGATTCAACCAAGCCCGGTGTCACTGCTCGTCGTCCAAGCCGCACTGACCTGGACCCTGGTCGGCCTGATCCTGACCGTCCAGCTGGTCCATTACCCGCTGTTCTCCCATGTTGGCGCCGGGTACGCCACGTACCAGCAGGAGCACGTCAGGCGTATCACCTGGCTGGTCGCGCCGCTTATGCTCGCCGAACTCGCCACAGGTGCCGCACTGGCACTCCACCCACCGCCCTTCGTGCCGGTCGCGTCCACCTGGGTGGGGCTGGCGCTCCTCGCCCTGATCTGGCTTTCAACGGCCCTGATCCAGTCCCCAACCCATCGCCATCTGGCCACGGGATTTGACCCGGCTTGGCACTCATGGCTGCTGACGACGAACTGGGCCCGGACCCTGCTTTGGGTACTGCGGGGAGTCCTGGTGGGCTGGTGGGTGCTGCAAGCCGGGGTCCATCAGGCGTGATTCACAGACTCGGCTTTTACGGGGGTGGACGCTCCCGAGCGGTATGGACCAGGGTTGTCGAAGAGAAGATCCTGGCCCATCTGCAAGGCGCCCATCTCAAAGGCCCGGTGGCTGGCGGGGCCTCCCCAGGACAGCGATCGTTGAGTATCTGGAAACACCAGACGGAGGATTTGGGCTGAACTGCACCTTTGCCCCAGCACGTTTCTCGCGCTCAGCGCAGGGGAAAGGGAGCTTTTTTTCTGTTTTCAAAGCGCATGATTGAGGTGTAGCCGACCCTTTCGAGCAGGGCTGCGGCCCGCGGGAAGTCTGCCGCCACATCCTCCGGGCGGTGCGCGTCGGAGCCCAGCGTCACCGGCACACCGTAGTGACAGCATACCGCCAGAAGTTCTTCCCGTGGATATGGCTCCCCCAGCCCCTTGCGCCACCCGCTGGTGTTCAGTTCGATGGCAACCCCGCTGTCTGCGAGAACGCGCACGGTGTCCTCCAGCAGGGGCGTGAGCCGAAGGTCCGGGATATGCCCACGCGTCTTCAGGCAGTCCAGGTGCCCGATGACGTCGTAAGCTCCGCTGCGCGCGGCGGCCTGGGTGGTATGCAGGTATTCATCGTAGACGTCGTCCGGGGACTGCCCGACCGGCAGTTCGGGCGAGAAGATGCTCCATTGACCCAGCCAGTGCACGCTGCCGATGACATAGTCCAGGGGCATGGAACGCCACAGGGCGCGGTAGTGTTCGTCCCACCCCAGCACGTAATCACTCTCCACGCCCAGCCGGACCTGAACGCGGCCTCTGAAGCGGTCGCGGACCACATGCATCTCCTTCAGGTACGAGGAGAACTCGTGATGTGACATGGCCGTACCGGGCAAAGCGTGCGGATCCTCACCCAGGTGGTAAATCGGGCTGTGATCACTCAGGCCAACCTCAGAGAGTCTGGCCCGGGCAGCAGCCTCGACATAGTCCTCCAGATTGCCGGAGGCGTGGCCGCAGCGGTGGTGATGGGTGTGATAGTCGACCAGCACAGGATCTCCTTGCGGTAAGCAGACGCAGAGCGGCAGCTGCGGAGTGCAGGGGGCAGGGTGGAAGACCACTTCCCTGCACTCCGGGCATGCTGTGAACAACGACACCCAGCATGCCCCCATGCGGTCGCAGGGTCAATGGAGGCACGGTCAATGGACAAGGTTGCCCGCCTTCACGCCTGCGTTCCCGGACATCAGGCATATGCAACTGCGTGATCCCGCGCCGACCTCCCTGGTCCAGGCCAACTCTGGTTGTCGGTATCCTCATAACCCGGCGCTGTTTCCAGCAAAGACTCCGCACCGAATTTCAAGAATCAGTCTGCGTCCTCGCAAGAGGGGCGAACCTCGTGCGGTCGCCCCTACTGGACCATGGAACTGAAAGTTACTTCTGGCGGGTCAGTTTCACAAAGAAGGTGTGCGCGCGCTGCGAGACATCCAGGGTGACCTGATGTGTCTGTCCACCCTTCCTGACGAAAACGCCCCGTGCCTCGCGCTCACCGGCGGTGGCATGGACGTCCTTGTACCCTTGAGCGCGCAGCCGGTCGGCGTACACCACGTAGACCTCACTCAGGCGCGCGCCGCGGTTGAAGCTCACCTCTGACTTGAGGGCCTTGACGTCCACTGCCGGCAACCCGTTCAGGGCGCGCCGGGAGATGGTGTAGCGCGCGGTGTCCGTGGTCCAGCTCTCGGGCTTCAGGGGATGAACGACGAGGCTCAGGGCCTGGGCCAGCCCCTCCTGTCCCGTGACGTTGACGGGTGTCATCTGACCCTGCGCAGCTGTGACCTGCGTCAGGTGCTTCAGGTTGAGCGGCATAAGACTTGCCAGAGCCAGCACCTGGTTGCCGCCCTGTGGCAGGGTCAGCAGGAAAGTGGATGCCAGGCCTTTTTTTGGAAACACCTGCGTCGTGTTGGCCTTCACGAAGGTTCCTCCAGCCTGCAGACCGTTCGAGGCCAGCAGCGTGACCTGACCCTGAGCATCAATGTTGAAGAGGTACACATAGGCGTCCTGGTTCACACGCGCGTAGAACTCCAGGTGGTCGCCGGGCGCAAAGCCCAGGTTTGCTTGTCCGGCGGTGGTCCTGTTGGTGCGGACGTTGACCTTCAGAACGGTGGGCGCAGGGTTGACGATGATGCTCTGGGTGCTCAGTCGGGGCGTAGCGGAAACGCCACCAGACGCCAGCGCCGCCAGCACTGCAATGTGAAAATTGAACGATTTCATGGATTATACCGTGCTGGTCAGCGGTGACCCCAATCTGATGAAGGCTGACGCTCCGCTTTAAGCTTCGAGGAATTTCGACCCGTGACTTCTGGGCCCTGTCGCCCCGCATGATCATGCCCAGCGGAACCAGTAGAAATACTGCACGGACCGGATCAGAGCGGTTCTTTTACATGTGACTGGCAACCGGATGCCTGCAGTCTCACGTCATGCGCAGCCGTCGGGGATGATTGTCTCCCTCAGCTGTTTCGCAGCATAGTGCCCGCAGTAACCCCGCACATGGCTTGTGGCGCCAGACTCGTCCTGAGCAGGGCGCCAGCCGTAGCATGACCAGCATGGCAATCCGGGCGCTGGTAGACGAGACGCTGCGTGACGAGCGCGGGCGGCCCTGCCGCATGACCGGAGGAGAGTTTCCCGAAGAGAACCGTGCCTCGCTGTCAATGCGCTTCGACGACGGGTCGTGGTGCAGCCTGGAGATCGAGGCCAGCCGGCTGGACGCCGCAACCATCGACGCCGTGGCACGCGGTTGGGCCCGCGATCCGGATTACCGCGCGCACTTCATGACCCCGGGCAGCCATAGCTTTGTCGGCCGTGACCTGCTGCTGCCGCAGGACCGGGAACACGAGGAGGAGGAACGCCTTATGCAGGCTGAGCGTCTGGCTGCGCGCCGGGAAGCGCTGGAACTGGTGCTGGCCAGGGGTGAGGCGGCGACCTTCGAGGAGTACGCCGCCCTGCGCAGCGGAAGCGATGAGTTTTCAGGACGCAGGCTCTCCCGACTGAGGACCGACCTTGGAGACCTCGGAGAGGAGGTGGCGACCCTGGGTGCGGCCCTCAGCGACAAGGCCCTGGCCAGTGCCCTGCGCTGGTGTGCCCGGGGTCTGCCTCCCCTGCAGGCGGTTCGGCGGGCAGAAGTCGAGACCGAAGTCGAGAGGATGGCAGCCGAGGACCGCAACAGCCGCTGGCGCCGCTGAAGGATCTGAACCGCCTCCCCAAGACCTGTGGCCCGACAGCCGCGCGAGGCTTGAAGGGTCTCAGGCATGTGCGGCCTGACACACCCGCGCGGTCAGCCCCATAGACTGGAGCATGGCGAAGTTCATCAAGCTGGAAGACGGAACTTTCGTGAATGCGGCCAGCATCCACCGGATTCACGTCGAGCAACGCACCGAATCCGATGTCTGGACCCTGAAAGCCCAGATCACGGCGCAAGAGGGTCATGGGTACTGGGCAGACCTGGCCGGGGAATTCGACAGCCAGAAGGACGCAGAGAACGCCATCAGAAAGATCGGAAAATAACTTTGGGGCCTCCTGAGGTAGTGAGCGTTTAGCAGAGCGCTCCCTTGCCCATGCGCGTACACGGCATGATGTCCGTCAAGGAGATCCTATGCACGACCCCATGCCCCGGCGCGCCCGAGTGTTCAAGACCGTTGATGTGTTTACGTCCATCCCACTGCTGGGCAACCCGGTAGCAGTCGTTCTCGACGGCGAGGGCCTGACGACGGCCCAGATGCAGAGTGTCGCGCGTTGGACCAACCTCTCGGAGACTACATTCCTGCTGCCCCCAACCACAGCCGAGGCCGACTACCGCCTGCGGATCTTTACGCCCGGCAGTGAACTGCCCTTCGCCGGTCACCCGACCCTGGGCAGCGCATTCGCCGCGCTTGAAGCGGGCCGCGTGACTGCGCGTCACGGGCGGCTGGTGCAGGAATGCGCTTCTGGCCTGATCCCGGTGGAGGTACAGGAGGACGCCTCGGGCCTGAGGCTTGCCCTCACGATGCCGGCTCCCACCATCACCCCGCTGTCCCCTGCCGATACCCATGAGCTAGAAACAGTCCTCCAGCAGCCGGTCAGGCACGAGTATGCACCTGCCATCGTGGATGTCGGTGCGGTGTGGCTGGTAGCGGAACTGTCCTCGCCACAGGTTCTGCTGGGCCTCTCCCCGGACCTTGCCCACTCTGCGGCTCTCGAGCGCCGCCTGGGCCTGACCGGCGTGTCGGTGTACGCGCGGTATCCAGGCGGACAGGATATCGAGGTGCGCTCGTTCGCCCCATCGTGCGGAATCAACGAGGATCCGGTATGTGGCAGCGGAAATGGCGCGGTCGCGTTTCATCGCCGGTTCTCCGGGGCACTTCCGGACGAGCTGGCCGCTTACCGGTCCACCCAGGGCCGTCAGGTCGGCCGGGACGGGCAGGTGGCGATCACAGTAGGCCAGGACGGCCGTGTAACGGTTGGCGGAGCGTGTGTGACCTGCGTGGACGGCACCATCACCATCTGAAGCGACGCCGAGGCTCTGTCATCTGGACCGAACAACAGAGGGTGTCTGCAGCTTGGCTGGGAGAAGCGAGGCACTGGTCCGATGTGTCCAGCTCTGAGTAGAATCCACGGCTGGGGCTGCTGCATTGGGCCTGCCGCCACGAAAAAGCCGTGTGCCCAGCCTTCTGGTCTCCCTGCCGAGAAGGCCTGTCTTGCCCTTCATCACCCCCGGTAGGTCTCTTCAGAACAACACGCTTTTTTGACGAACGGCACCTGAGGAAATTGTCTACGCTCCCTCTGAGCTCGGATGCCCTCCACCCTCACCCTCCCTCACGTGGTTCTGGAGATGCATGCCGACTGTTCGTCCTACCCCCTCCACACGCTACTACCGGCCAGACAGCGCTCCCTTTCGGATCAGCACCTTTGTAGATACTGATGAATCAGTGCGCGATCTGCCTACCGAGCAGGAACGGAGGGTGGTTTTTTACTCAGCTGCGGCAATGACCCGGCTCAGGCACGCAGTTACCGGCACAAAGCCAGTCGACCACCAGAAGAGCCTTCAGTCATGAGTACCTCCACGCCGGAATACAAGTCACGGGGGGTGCAGCTGAGGGCCCTGGCAGGGTTACCCAGAAACGCCCGCAACGCCATTCTGATGGAGCCCCTGTGGGCCATTTTCGGCACAGTCGTCATCTATTACGCGCCCCTTTATATGCGCAGCGTGGGCTTGTCCAGCACGGAAATCGGGCTGCTTGGTTCAATTACGCTGGCCCTGTCCTTCTTCTTTCAGGCAGTGGCCGCGCCGGTGACCAACCGCCTGGGACGCAAGCGAACCACCTTGATCGGCGACCTGATCTCATGGACCATTCCCATGTTCGTCTGGGCCACTGCAAACAGCTTCGCCGCGTTTGCGGTGGCCGCAGCGCTGAGTGCCGTCGGACGGATCGTGGCACTGTCCTGGAGCCTGCTCCTGATCGAGGACGTGGAAGAGCGGCAGCGGGCCCGAGTCTTCGGCATCATCAACCTGATCGTCACGGTCTGTGGCCTGCTCACCCCACTGGTGGGTCTGATCATCGCGCAGCACGGCGTGACAGCAACCATGAGGGCCTATTACATTGCTGGCGGCATCGGCATGACCGTGATGTTTCTGTGGCGCAACGCCATCACCCAGGAAACGCAGAGCGGCGTGGCAGCGATGGCTCAGCACCGTGCCCTGGGAGTCGGCCAGAGCCTGCGGCACACCGTGGCGATGGTGGCGGGAATGCGCGGACATCCCGGTCTGATGGGCATGACTGCCTTTTACCTGCTGACGGTTTTCATCGAGCAGCTCAGTCTGTTCCAGATCCTGTTTCTGCAGGAAACGCTGCGGTTCAGCGCCCAGACACTCTCGTTCGTGCCTCTCGTCGGTGCTTTCGTGACCGTGCTTCTGTACTGGGTGGGCCTTCCCCAGCTGACCAGGATGCCACTGGGCCGCACCCTGGTCATCACACGCGTCGTGGGGCTGCTGGGCGCCACACTTCTGCTGTTCGTTCCAGCAGGCAATGTGGCCGTGATGCTGGCCGTGGTCGGGTTGCTGGGCGGCGCCACGTTTCTGACGCAGACCTACCGCGACGCGGCCCTGTTCAGCCGGCTACCCAGAGAAGGTACGGCAGACCTGTATTCAGCAGTACAGACGCTGACCCTGCTGTGCGCCATACCCGCGGCGGCCCTGGCAGGTGCCATCTTCGAGATTTCCCCACACGGCCTGTTCGTGTTGATCGCCGTGCTGAGTGGGCTCCTGCTGGTGCTGGCTCTCTGGCTCTCCCGGCGGGAATCCGAGTCGACGGGGTAAGCCCACCTGGACCTGTGCAAGCCCAGGGCAAGTCTTTGCGCGTTATTCGTATGCACTCGCTCATAGCGCGTGAAAATGGCACTCGGACCGTACCGCCCGGCCACCCGTTTCATTGTGTTTACTTCTGTAGCCGGGAACACCGGTCTTGCTTCGCAATCAGCGTCGGCTGGTAACGTCGAGGCCTGGCGAAAAGGCGACAGGAAATGACGGGTATGCCCGTTACGCTGGTGCCTATGGCTGAAATTCTGCTTTTTCACCACGCCCTGGGACAGACCCCTGGTTTTCTTGCCTTCGCGGACGAGATTCGCCAGACCGGACACGTGGTGCACACGCCCGATCTTTACCGTGGCCAGAGCTTTACCACCCTTGAAGAGGGCATTTTCTACGCCAGGGAAGCTGGGTTCGGTGAAATCCTCGAAGCTGGGGTGCGCGCCGCAGACCAATTGCCTCATTCGCTGGTCTATGCAGGATTCTCGCTTGGAGCCATGCCTGCGCAGAAGCTGGCGCAAACGCGTCCGGGGGCACGAGGAGCACTCCTGCTGCACGCCTGTCTGCCAGTCTCCGAGTTTGGAGACAGCTGGCCCGTTGAAGTTCCGGTCCAGGTACACGCCATGGACGCAGACCCGTTCTTTGAAGAGGACCAGGAGGCTGCCAACGCTCTGGTCAAGTCTGCCGCCCAGGCAGAACTGTTCCTCTATGCCGGCAATCAGCACCTGTTTACAGATCGCAGTCTGCCAGCGTACAACGCGGATGCCTCCGCACTACTTATGCAACGTGTACTTGCGTTTCTCGAACAGAGCTAACCGGGGATCAGGTCTTGGGTTCGCACGGGCATACCAGAATTGAACCGGGCTGCACCCACTCCCTCATCTGTGCCGAGAAGTGACCGTCCCAGGCCCTGGTCCGTGCTGATGCAGAGCACTGAAGCGGAACAGGGGTCAAATCCGAGTATTGTTCCAGGAACCCACCCGTCCACTTTGTGTGAACCGGCAGGCAGTGGTGCCGCCCGCATATCCTCCGCCGGCAACAGATTTGCGGTACAGACCCGTCCGGTGCGTGGGATCAGAGTGGCCGGTCCAGGGCACAGCCGCTGGAGCGCGTACTGCCCACCCGTCCACTTTGTGGGATCCGGGTCCACGAATCGCGCGCTTCGCTCCAGTATGACGGAATGCGGGGCGCGTCAGACCCGTCCGCCGTGTGGAGTTGGGGTCCATACGCCTGGCCAGGGCCAAAACAAGAACCTGGCTTCTCACCCGTCCACTTTGTGGGAGCACGCTCGCAGGCTCAATTACAGTCACCCGTCCACTTTGTGTGAATCCACCCGTCCACTTTGTGGAAAGAGGCCTCGTACTACCCGTCCACTTTGTGTAGAGGGCGCCCAGCACCCACCCGTCCATTTTGTGGGATCGGTCGGGAGGCCTGGGGTTCAAAATCACTCTCACCCGTCCACTTTGTGGGGTTCTGCCCGTCCACTTTGTGAGGTCTGAGCATGTATAGCGGTTTCACTTTGTGGAATAGACACTTGTTATCACCCGTCCACTTCGTGGTGTTTCACCCGTCCACTTTGTGGAATTCTCGCCAAAAGACATGACCAGAACGCATTATACAGATGACGTCTGAAGAAGATCTTCTTATTCTTTTATCTTTTTATCTTTTCTCTGAATCTGTAATGATCTTCTTCAAAACCGTGTAAGATGGTCGGAACATGTCATCCTCGTCGTTGGTGCTTCGGTCGAATTACGATGATTTGAACCTCGCCGAAGCGTCGCTGATCAGTGCGCTGACGCGGCTCAAGGCTGGCGAAACGACCTGGGAGCATTCCTTTGTCATCGCGGGTCGGGAGATGCATGTCGAGTGCCTGGGCAATACCTACGGCTTTCCACATGGACCGGACAACGACACCATGCTGGTCCTTACCAACCTGTACCTCGAGCGCGGCCAGCCTTCTGACAACTCTGTGGAATGCAGTGCCTATGGTCTGCTCAAGATGCTGGGCCGCACGGATAGCAGCCAGAACTACCGCATTCTTCACGACAGCCTGACGCGCTTGTCCGGCACCATGTACAAGATCTCCGGCTGGCTGGATCACCCGGGCGGTGTTGCCCGGCGGGTCACGTTCCGCTTTCTGGAGCGGGTTGAGGAGGTGGTCGGGGAACCCAAGAGCCTGAACCTCAAATCCTTTGGCGCCGGAACCAAGCTGCGCATCACGCTGGATAAGGAAGTCGCGGCCAGCCTCTCCTCTCCCCGCGTGCGCCCGTTCGATCTGGACTTTATGCTGAAGCTGCCGGGCAGCCAGAGCCGCATGTTGTTCCGGCTGCTCGATACGTTGTGGTACAGCGACCCGCGGGCACCCATGGACGGCTTCCTGGAGTTCGAGCTGGTGGAACTGGGAAAACTGTTGCGGCTGACCAACCTGCGGCCTGACAGCATCCGCCGGATGTTGCTGACCGTACATGACGAACTGATCGCCAGCGAATTTCTTAAAAGTGCTGAGCTGCTCGGGCGTGGAGCGTCCCAGCGGGTCCGCTATGTGCTGAATTCCCAGCGTCCGGACTACCCGCTGGGCCCCGAGCAGCTCGAACTGGTGGGCAAGATCAAAGCGCTTGATATTCCGGATGTCCAGGCGCGCGATTACGTGCGAAGGCACACCGTTCCGGTGATCCGCGGTCGGCTGGATCTGGCCACATCCATCGTCTCACGAACGAAGACGTTCCGTAAGGGCCGTGGAGCCTACGCCTGGGACATCCTGAACGACGACACCGGAAAATATGTTGCTCCGCCTGCTGAGACCTCCCTGGAAGCCCGGGGAGGCCCTGGGGGGTCTGTACAGGCGCAGCTGAGCGAGGAAGAAGCGCAGCAGGACTTTGAGCGGATCCGGCGGGCTGAGGACCAGCTGCCTTCGGACGAGCAATGGGTCCAGCACCGCAGTGCCCTCAAGCTTCTGCTGTCGCGGCAGATCGACAGCGGCGACTGGAAACTGCTCGAGGCGCGTTGCCGGGCCGGTGAATTCTCGGCCAGTGAACTGCTGCGCGCCGCCAACGGAGCCATGGTCGCGATGACCATGCAGGCCTTCGTGGACGATCTACGCCACCGCCTGCGTGAACTCTGAATCAGGCTGTTCCCACAGACAGTGCAGCGGCCAGCTCAAAGGGGAATCTGGGCACGGGCCGCTCACTGACGCCCCCAGCACGTGCTTCCGTCAGCCCCTAATTCGATACAAAGTGCTGCAGGCCCAGTTCGGCAATGATCTCGTCGGCAAAGACGTAAACGTCCGGCCCATACAGGGCAGCGGGCGCAGGCATCAGCCCAGCCGGATCGATCTGACCTTCGATGATCAGGCTGGCCGTTTCGAGGAATGCCCCCTGGGCGGGCGGCAGATGGCTGAAGTGCCACGCAAGGTCTTGCTGCTGATGGGTGGATAAGGTCATGGATTCAACCTCCTGGATGCGTGCTAACCCTGGTCGAGGGTTAGTGGGGACGTTGCAGGAAGGATAAAGAGCGCGCTCTGTCAGAAATTTTTCTGACCAGGAGAGCGCGGGCCGGCAGCCCTGGAGCGGGGCATATTCAGGTCGGGGGTGCTTGGCCCCTGCGTCCCCTCTCCCCTGTCAGGCTTCAGAATCAGAAGTAGATGCAGCGCCTTGCTCGTTCCCTTTCTGTGTGTGCGGACCCCGCGCCGTGACTGTCCGCGCGCCTCCTGCGGCTGATCCCGCCGTGGCCATGCGCCCGGCCGATCTTCTGGCCACCCTGAAACTGGTCTGGCAGGCCAGCTCGCGTCACAGCTTGATGTACGCGGCGACCAGCCTGGGCGGCAGCGCCCTGCCGGCCGCCCACCTGTATGTGGGAAAGCTGCTGCTCGACGAGGTGGCGCACGCGACCCAGGGTCAGGCCACGTATCCAGCGCTGCTGTCCTTGCTGGCTATCCAGGTGGGCCTGACCGTTCTGGGCAGCCTGCTGTCCACCGTGCAGACGGCCGCGCAGCAACTGCTTGGAGACAGCCTCCAGCACAGCGTCAGCCGGCGGCTGCTGGACAAGGCGTCCGGGATGAGCGTCGAGTCGTTCGAGAACGCGGAGACCTATGACAAGCTCCAGCAGGCGTACCGCGAGGTGGGATCACGGCCGCTGGGAGTGGCAACGCAACTTGTCGGGCTGGCAGGGGCCGCGGTGACGCTGGTGTCGGTGGGGGTTCTGATGGCCCGCCTGGGCTTCTGGGTGCTGCCGCTGGTCCTGCTGGCGAGTCTGCCGAACGTGTATGTCAGCAACCGCTTCGGCATCGAAAACTACCGCATGCTGCGCCGCCAGACCCACGACGCCCGGGTCCAGAACTACCTAGGTAGCCTGCTGACCTCCGACACCCTGGTCAAGGAGGTCCGTCTGTTCGGTTTCGAAGGCCACCTGCTCGGCCGCTGGCGGGAATACTACCTGGGTTTTCGCAGACAACTCGACGCCATGGTGAGGCAGCGGGCCCTCTGGGGCTTCGCCGCCTCGCTGACATCGGCCCTGCTGATCGGGCTGGCCAGCGCCCTGATCCTGCGCCGCGCCGTGGACGGGCAACTGAGCGTCGGAGATTTCAGCGTGTTCATCCTGGGGATCGCGCAGGTACAGGGCACCGTCTCCGGCTTTCTCAACGGCCTGAGTGGGATCTACCAGAACCTGCTGTACATGCGTAACCTCTTTGCCTTCCTGGAACTTCCTGACCGCGACCTAGACGCTGGTGAGGAATGGCACGGCAGTATCGACACCATCGAATTCCAGAACGTGGGCTTCCGCTACCCGCTGACCGACCGTGACGTGCTGCGAGGCGTGAGTTTCACGGTCCGCCGCGGTCAGGCATTGGCCCTGGTAGGCGAGAACGGCGCGGGAAAGACCACCATCGTGAAACTGCTGACCCGGCTGTTCGAGCCGACCTCAGGGCGCATTCTCTTCAACGGCATGGACGCCGGGCGCTTCTCGCCGCGCAGCGTTCAAAAGGAAATGAGCATCATCTTCCAGGATTACGGGCAGTACCAGATGAGCGCCCGAGAGAACGTTGCTATCGCCGAAGTCAGCCGCATGGAAGACGCTCCGGGTGTGGACCGCGCCGTCGAGCAGGCAGGTGCGGCGTACGTGGCGACCCTGCCGCAGGGACTGGAGACACCTTTGGGGCGCCTGTTTCAGGGGGGCCGGCAACTCTCGGGTGGACAGTGGCAACGGCTGGCCCTGGCGCGGCTGTATTTCAGGGACGCCTCGGTCCTGGTGTTCGACGAACCCACGGCGGCCCTGGATGCGCGCGCCGAATTCGAAACCATTGAAGCCCTGCGGGCGCAGGCCCAGGAACGGCTGACTGTTCTGATTTCCCACCGCTTCTCCACCGTTCGGCTGGCCGATCAGATCATCGTCCTTGAAGGCGGTGTAGTTACGGAGTCCGGCAGCCATGCGGAGCTGCTGCAACGGAGCGGGAAGTATGCGGCCCTGTACCAGCTGCAGGCCAGTGGCTACGCAGGCGGACAGAACCCTCTCCTGGGCCAGAAGGACGCCTGACAGTCCTGCTCTGGCGTCCCCTGTCACCTGGTATTGAAGAGGGCTGGACCGGTTCGGCTGACCTGCCTGCGGTAGTCATAGGCATTTTCCAGAACATGAAGCTGGATATTGCCCTGAGAAGCGTCTCTCCTCCCGTTGTCCCTGCCTGTGCTGGAAATTTGCAGGGGGTTGACGCCCGAATTCAAAACCCCGACCCTGTCCGGGTGCATGCCATCGGGTTCGACGACGCGCCGTTCGAGCGCACCCACCGTGGAGACGTTCCAGTGTTCGGCACGGTCTACGCCCGGCAGACCCTGCACGCGGTGGTGCGCGGCCGGGTCCGGCGCGACGGGCGCAACAGCACGGCTGAACTGGCCCGGCTCGTCGAGGCCAGCGGCGCGCAGGAGCATCTGCACCTGATCCTGCTTCAGGGTGTGGCGCTGGCCGGATTCAACGTGGTCGACGCCTGGGCCCTTAGGGAGATGACTGGCCTTCCTGTACTGGTGGTGGCCCGCCGCGCCCCGAACATGGAGCGCATCCGCTCAGCCCTGCTCACCCGTGTCCCCGGAGGCCGGCGCAAGTGGCAGCTGATTGCTTCGCTCGGCCCGATGGAGCTGTGTCTGGATGTGATGGTTCAGCGCGTCGGGCTCAGCCTGGCTGACGCCGAGGGTGCCTTGCAGGCCCTGACCGTGACCGGACATATTCCCGAGCCTCTGCGCGCCGCGCACCTGATCGCTCGTGGGACGACCCAGGGGCACAGCCGTGGCGGGCGCGTCTGAGGTAGAGGACCGGGGAGTCGAGCCGCATGTATTTTCGGCGACAGGTGAGAAGGCCAGCAGGTGACGTCGAAATCGCCCGGGATTGTGCCTGCCTGCAGACCAGGTCAGTCCATGGCTCGGAGTGGTCTTCCCGCGGGCATGCAGGCTGACTACGCTGCTGGTGTTTCCGTACTGGTATTCCTACAGGACCACAGGTTGCAGACGGCTGGGGATGAAGCCCCGAGCAACAAGCTCAACACGGATCAGCATATGGTCCGGCCGGTCCTGCAGATACACCTGTCCCTGGGTTTGTATGGAGGTGAAATTTACGCGCTCACTTTTGCCAGCAGATTGGGAAGACGGCGGGAATCCAGGGCACTGGTGTGACCCTTTGTCCCGGCAGCCCCAGGCGACCACAACAGACACCTATTCCTTCGCCCCTCCTCCCGATTGCGGGGCCTCCCCCAGGCGACGGACAGCTTCCATCAGGTCTGGGTAGCGCACGGCGCTGTGGTGGGGTGATGCGGTGCTGGCTCGCACGATCAGTTCTGGCTGAGTGACGGTCAGGTGCGGGGGCTCGTGACCTTCCACCAGTTGCAGCAAATGATGAAAGGAGCGCTTGCCCAGGTTCGGGAAGTCCTGCCGGATGGTCGTCAGGGGAGGAATCAGCATGGCGCTTTACGCAGTGTCGTCAAACCCGATTACCGAGACGTCACGGGGAACGTTCAGGCCCCGCTCCCACAGGGCGCGCAGGGCCCCCACTGCCATCTGGTCGTGGCCACCAGCAAGCCGGTGAACTCGGCACCATTGCCCAGTAGTTGTGACTGCGGTATACCCGCTGCTGGCGCTCCAGTCCCCGTGGACGGTAGCTACCGGCGCCAGATTGTGCCGGGCCAGAGCGTCACGCCATCCCTGGGTGCGCGAATGCTCCGCCACCGCAGATTGGGGCTCGCTGATCATGGCAATCCGCGTGTGCCCCAGACTCAGCAGGTGCTCGGCTCCAAGCTGCGCGCCGGAATACTGGTCGAGCAGGGCCGCGTGGACATTGGCCTCGGCCAGAACGTCCAGGAACACGCACGGCAAGTCCGAACACAGGCCGTGCAGTGCGTGGGTCGGGTCTGTCGAGTTCTGCGGCCCTGCTGGTGGCCCTGATCCGCGGGCTGCGCGAGCTCTACGGCTTCCAGATGACAGACGTTGAGGCGGCCCTGCTGGCGCGTCAGGCGGAAAGTACGAGGGGGTCGCCCGGCCACAGGACGCCGGCCTGGTGGTGCTGCATTCCGGGGTGGAGCGTCAGCACGCCGGCGGGGACTACAACACCCGCCGTTCAGAGTGCGAACAGGTCTGCGCGTTGCTGGAGGTGGCCAGCCTGCGCGACCTCGGTCTGACCGACCTGCCCCGGCTCGATGGGCTTCCAGACCTGCTTGCCCGCCGTGCCCGGCATGTGATCACCGAAAACGACCGCGTACTGCAGGCGGTGCAGGCCTTCCGTGAGGGGGATCTGGCAGGGGTCGGCCGGCTGTTCCTGGCCTCGCACGCGTCGATGCGCGACGACTACGAAGTGTCGGTGCCGGAGGTTGACCTGATCGTGGAACTGGCCCGCGCATGTGGCGACGTATACGGCGCGCGGCTGACCGGGGCAGCTTCGGCGGAAGTGTAGTTATGCTCGCCCAGGCTGGCCGCGGGCTTCAGGCCGGTCAGGCCATCCGGGACGCCTACGCCCGGCAGTCATCTCATGTTCCGGTTCTGTTGACTCTCCAGCCAGATACCTTGTAGGGGCTGGGGACCGTGCCGGTCGGTGCGACATCGGGTGCGTAGCATGTAGGTTCCAGGCAACAAGGCACCACAGGTAGCTTTATACGAGGGTATGGAACGGATCGGCGGTCACAGGCGAATGGAATGGAGGCCAGGAACGACCCGGCACCGCCCAAGTGGTCACCTGAGATTGCAGAACGATGGGCAGGGCATGAAGCTCCTCATCATGGGCGCAATCGAAGCAAGCGGGTGGTCTTCAAGACCACCCGCTTGCTCGCGTCATCAGCACATTCTTTATCTAGAAACTGTAGATCTCCGTCCAAGCCCTGACTCTCGCTTCAGCGAATGGCGCCGGAAGCACTCAGGGTGTAGCTCGGGGTGCGGCTCGACCAGACCACGCGGGCGTAGTACTGCTTGCCGGCCGCCAGGTTCAGCGTCACGCTGTCGGTGCTGCCTTTGCCCTTTCGGCTGCTGCCCAGCAGGGTCGTGCCGTCGGCTGCGTAGATCTCCAGGTCACTGTTCCAGCCTGTGGTCAGGGAAACGGTACTCTGGCCGCCCAGATCGGTGCTGGTGAAGGTGTACCAGTCCTGCGTATCGGTCGAGCTGAGTGTTCCCGATACGGATGCGACCTTGGTCAGCGCCAGGGCGCCTGCAGCAGTGTCGTCCGTTGGGGCGGTGACAGGGGCGGTTGTCGGCGTGCTGGTCGCGGTGGCCGGCGTAAAGCTGACGTAGTCGACAAGCATGTACTGGGTGCCAGGTGTAGCCTTGCCGCCCCAGCCGGTGGAGTTGGTGGGCCACAGGTTCAGCATCAGGTGCGCTTCGGCGGTGGGCACCACGGAGGTGGTGGTGCGCTTGAGCACGCCGTCGATATAGAAGTCGATCTTGGTGGGCGTCCAGTCCCAGCGGTAGGTGTGGAAGCCCTGCGTCAGGTTCTCGCCGGTGCCGCCGGTACCGTAGTCGTGACGGCTGGTGGTCTGCCAAGCGCCCATCCAGTCGGTGGTGGGGTTCTGGCCTTCGACCTCGTGGTCAATCTCGGTTTCCGAGTCATTGACGAAGTTGAAAAACGCGCTGATGTTGCCGCTGGTGCCGGTGCCTGCCACCGATGGATCGGCGCTGCTGCTCGAGGCACGCATCCGGGCCTCGTAGGTGCCGTAGCCGTGTTTGGCGTTGGTGGCCAGCTCGGCAGCGCGGGCCACCAGGCTGCTGCTGACGTCCAGTTTCATCACCAGGAAGCCGTCTTTCACAGTGACGTTGCTGGGTTCCCAGGTACCGCTCAGGCCGTCACGTGCCCAGAAAGGGGTCCAGGTGTTGGACGACACCCACCAGCGGGCGGTGTCCAGCGTATTGAAATCATCGCGCCAGCTTCCGGCCACGTTCTGAACCTCCACATTCGGCTGCGATGCAACAGGTGCCGGAGCCGTCTCTTCGACGGTGGACTCCGGAGTGGTGGTGCTCGAGCAGGCAGCCAGCATAAGGCCCAGGGCAGTGGTGAGGGCCAGATTTTTGACAGCAATACGTGTACGCATGAAATTCTCCCTTCTTTCGGTAACTCGGCCAACCACTAGGGTTCCGGAAGCTTTGCGCCACCGCCTCGCGACGGATTTGCCTTTTTCGGTTAAGGGAGATGAACCAGAGGGGTTCATCACCTCCGGTAGATTAAGTCGAAATTAATGACAGACTCCTTACACAAAGCTTAATAACATTTTTATCAATTGTGACGATATAAAGATTTTGCACAACCGATAGATATGGCATAGACGAAAATGCCGTTCTGGAAGTCCGCAAGGAAGTTTTGACTCCTGGTCATATCCGACTGAAATCACCTTAAAAACGACTCATTCATTAAGGCCTCTCGGAACTACCATGTTTATCGAGAATGGCTCCTCATAAATTAAGACTTGAACAGTGGCGGATCCTGCCTCGTGATCGGACTCCCTCATCAGGTCTGACGAAGTGGGTGGCGCTTCATCTGCCTACCAGCGCGAAGCTGGACGCTGCACAGGGCCCTGTACGCCTGGGTTGGGAGACAACCGTTGGTTCGTACTGCTCTGATCGGTAGTTCTGCAGCTGCAGCACAGCCGGCTGCCCCCGCTGGCCAGGGAGACCTGTTTTTGTTGTGGCACCACCTCAAATATCAGCGCGTGTTCTTTGCAGCACAGGGCTGTGGTGGGCCCGGTGAGTATGCTGCTCAGCGTGGCAGGCCTGTCCCTCTGCACCGATAGCTGCCGTACCTCTATCAATGCTCTGTTTCAGATCAGCCCACTGTCTTTCATGGCCAGTGGACTCACCGCTCCTGTGGTGAATGTGGGCCATGAAGTAATCTTCGCTGGCATCGCCCGGGAACCGGCGCGGTTCGACTCTTGGCAGACGTGCGTGGCTGCGGCTTCGCTCGGTGATGACCTTCGCTAAAGTGCGCAGCAACTCTTCAGGCGCCCGCTGTCCTTGCTACCTTTGTGTCGCGTTACCGCGCCGTTCGGAGCAGGACCAAGAACGGTACGTTCGGGAGTGCCACGCGGCCCCGGTTCTCCTAAAAGCGCAGGCAGAGGTCAACAGTGGCCAGCGTGACCTCTCCACAAGCCTGGAGGGTCGAACTTGGACTTCGTCGTATCCCCAACACCCTGAAGGAGTGCCTCGAACGACACCACCTCGAAGACCGCCTCTAGGCGGCTCCATGTCTGCGTCCTGCCCGGCAAAATCCACTCGCTCAGCTCGATCAAGAAGAGACCATCTTTCTGATGAATGCCTTAGAATCACCGCGTGCCCCCCGCCCATGAAGGCCACGCGCTGAGCGTCGGCTTCGCCACCCTGGATAGCCTGCTGGAGGGGACGTCGGCTGGGCTGGCAGTATTGGACCAGCATCTGGCCATCGTGCATACCAACGCCGTGTTCCGGCGGCTGACTGTCCGGCCAGCCAGCCACGACGCAGGGAAACCCCTGGTGGAGGTGATGCCCGGGGTGTCCCCGGCTGTGGTTGAAGCCTGTCGAGCAGTGCTCGACACAGGAGTTGCGAGACGTGATCTGGCGGCTGTGACCGCACCAGAAGCTCACCCCGTGACCTGCAGTGTTGTGCCTGTGTACGACACCGGCAAGGAGGTCCAGGGGGTCGCCGTGATACTGCGGGATACTGGTCAGGGACACACGGAGCATGGCGGAACCCCGCGCAGTCATCGGGACCACGACCTGCTGGCGGTCGAACAGGCCCTGGCTCAGGCTCTGGCCACCACCGAAGTGAAGCGGACCATCCTGCAGAAGGTCGTTCCTCTGATGGGGGCCTACGGTGGGGCGCTGGTCGAGGCTGTTGACGATCAGACACTCTATCTGGTCGGGGCTGTGGGCTACGAGCCCTCCGTCAAACTCAGCTGGGAAAACTTCCCGGCGCAGGAGTACTATCCCGTGGTTCATGCTCTTCGAACACGGCGGCCCGTCTTTGCCACGGCTGAGCAACTTGACCGCGATTTCCCTGAGTTTGTGCCTCTGTTCCAACCTGGAACGAGGGCCGTTGCGGCGCTTCCCCTGGAGGACGGGGAGGTTGTCACATGCGCGTTGACCCTGTCGTTCCACGATGAGCAGGCCATAACGGACGAGCAGCAGTCCTATCTGCTGGAAGTGCGAGAAGCGTGTTCCTGTGCACTGAAACGGGCACGCCGATACAACGCGGCGCATGAGGAGCGGGAGCGGGCCACCTTGCTGGCGGAAGCCAGCGCCGCGCTTGCCGCTTCACTGGACCTGCAGGGAACCCTGGACCGGCTGGCTTCCCTTGCGCTCCGACACGTCGCCGACTGGGCCGCCGTCTTTCTGGCCGATGATGACGGTCTGCCTTTTCCGGTGGCCGTGGCCCATCACGACCCGGGCATGGTGGAACTGCTGCGCTGGTTCACTGCTCAGTACCCGTCGGATCCCTCCTCCCCCGGCTCGACCGCGTGGGTCATGCGCACTGGAGCCCCGCTGCTGATGCCGGTGGTTCCAGGTGGCCTGATCAACCAGATCAAGGATGAGCAGCGCCGGCGCGCGGTTCAGCGGATGGGACTGCATTCGCTGATCCAGGTGCCGATGATCGCCAACGGCCGGACGGTTGGTGTGCTGGCCCTCGCCACGACACATCCCCAGCGCACGTATGGGCCCCAGGATCTGGAACTGGCCCAGGCACTGGCTGAACGTGCGGCTCTGGCCCTGGACAATGCGGCGCGGTACGAGGCGTCGCAGATCAGTGAGCGCCGCTACCGTTCCCTGATCGACGCCACCCGTCAGATCGTCTGGACCAACACCGCCGAGGGCATGCTGGTGGGCAAGCAGCCGGGATGGACCCAGCTGACCGGGCAGACCGAGACCGAGTACACCGGTCTGGGCTGGACTGACCGGGTCAATCCGGAGGACCTGCACCGCACGTTCGACGCCTGGCAGGAAGCGCTGCTTTCCCGGACCATCTACGAGTCTCACCAGCGGGTCACCGTCGCATCCGGCGAGGAGCGTCATTTCAACGTACGCGCTGTTCCGGTGCTTGACCTGGACGGACAGGTCCGCGAGTGGGTGGGCGTTCACACGGACATCACCGAGCAGGTGCGTGCCGAGACCAGGCTGCGAAGCAGCGAGGAGCGCTTTCGCAGCCTGGTCGAGGCCAGCCCAATCGGGATCGCCGTCGGCGCTATGGACGGGTCGATGCACCTGGCGAACGACGCATACCTTCACATGCTGGGCTACTCCCGCGCCGAATTTGAGGCTGGACAGGTCAACTGGGCGGCCCTGACCCCGGCTGAATTTCTGGAACAGGACTTTCAGGCCTTTGAGCAGGCATTTGCCCAGGGAACGTCCGAAGCCTACGAGAAGGAAATGGTCTGCCGGGACGGACGCCGCATCCCGGTGGGTCTGGTCCTGACCCGCTATGAGGCGCAGGACGAGACGTTTGTGGTGGCCTACGTGCAGAACCTCACGGTGCAGTTGGAAGCCGAGCGTGCCCTGCGGGAATACGGCGTTGAGCTCGAGCGGCGGGTAGAAGAACGCACACGCGCACTGGAACAGACCAATGCCGAACTCGAGCGTTTCGCCTATGTGGCGTCACACGACCTTCAGGAGCCCCTGCGCACCATCGCTGGACTGACAGGGCTGCTCGAGAAGCGCTACGCGGACCTATACGACGAACGGGGACAGAACCTTCTGCGGCTGATCGTGGAAGGCACGGCCCGGATGAAGACGCTGCTCGACGACCTGCTGGTGTTTTCACGCCTGGGCGCCGAACTGCTCACGCTGGAACCTGTTTCCGCGACTCATTTGGTTGAAGAAGCCCGTGGCCGCCTTGGCGGATTGCTCGAGGAGAGCGGCGGTCAGGTCACCTGTGGACCGCTGCCCATAGTCCTAGGCAACGTTTTTCAGCTGATCCAGGTGTTTCAGAACCTGATCGGCAACGCCCTGAAATTCCGGAAACCTGACAGCGCGCCACACGTCAGGATCAGTGCCGAGCCTGACGGAGAGTTCTACCACTTCACGGTCGAGGACAACGGCATCGGCATTGATCCCGCCTATTTCGACCGGATTTTTGTGATGTTCCAGCGCCTGCACGGCCGGGACCAGTATGCCGGCACCGGCCTGGGGCTGGCCATCTGCCACAAGGTGGTCGAGCGCCATGGGGGACAGCTATGGGTAGAATCCACACCCGGCGAGGGCAGCAAGTTCCACTTCACACTGAAAGCTGTTCAGGCTGGCTCGGAAGACTGATGACACGTCGGACCTCACAGCACCCACATCGAGGCGTCCGAGGCACGCCGGGTCTGGAGACAACATTCGCGTGGTGGTGCGCCTGTCCCGTTGCTACCACCTGATGCGCGCCACGTTTGCACCAGGACAGGCTCTCCGCCCTGTCCGTGACCTGCAGGCAACTGCGGCAGCAGAAATGCTCGTGTCTGCACACCATTGCAGCTGTCTTTTCAACAGCCGGCACCCACCCGGCAACTCACGCCGAGGAATCATCCTTGAGGGTAAAGCCCGGTAAACTCCTGGTTCAGCCAGTATTCGGCGTCATCCGGAGCAATCCCTTTGCCCTGTAGCGCCTGCCGCCACAAGGTCCAGACGGCTGCCTTGACGTCCGGATGGCATGCCAGAAAGTCCGCCAGAGCAGCACGCTCCTGTACAGCCGGGGCATCGATCGTCAAACCGATATCCGCCTCGTACGCATGGTGCAACACCTCTACAATTTCCGAAGCGCTCATCTCCGAAGGGTGCATGTATCGAGCGTACTCCACCGACCGGGGCGCCAGCATCAGGTCTGCAAAAATTCTGCGGACAACATACTTACCTGATGTTGTCCGGTCGCGTGGTCTCCTGACTGGTGGCTGACGGGTGCCTGGGGTTACGCCGGACCATTTTGTTTTCAGGGCTCTGCTGGCGCCTCAGTGGGCCACACGTTTCAGGCCTGCCTGCTCAGGGAGTCTGTCCATGTCCCCGGCTCTCAATTTCCTTCAGGTGCCTGATTCGGTCTGAGGTGCCAGGGTGTGTGGCGAGCAGGTTTTCCAGGCGGCCGGTCTCCCCTACGCTGTTTTCGTCGGTCCGTGGACTGCCGGATTCCATGCGGGCCAGCAGGTCACGGAGCGGTTTGGTGGTGCCATATGCCGTCATCAGAAAACGGCCCGCCAGAGCGTCCGACTCCCTTTCTGCGGCTCTGGAATACCCTTTGCTCAGAATGGTGGCCGGAACAGCGGCGGCAAAGGTGCTGGCGCTCACCACGTCGCCGGTGACCGCCACCGTCAGGAGCGTCAGTCCCAGGCCCTGATACACGCTGGCCAGTACATGACGACTGGTGACGTGGGCCGCCTCGTGCACCATGACCCCCATGAGTTCCCGGTCATTGCCCGAGAGATCTACCAGCTGATCCGTCATGACCACAGTTCCATTGGGAAGGGCAAAGGCGTTGGCGCCAATCTGGAACATCTCCGCCTTTTCCGGCTCTCCATCGCGCAGAAGCAGGCGGTAGGGGTAGGGCCCCCCTGCCCAGCTGCTTGCCCGCCGGAACGCCGATTGCAACTGGGCCTGACGTGAGGGACTGAGGGTGCTCGGGGCCAGATACTCACCGTCCAGCAGCTCAATGGTTTCGCGGTCAAAAACGGCCAGCACCCGGTGTGGCGTGGCTGCCGCGGCTCCACGCGCCAGGGTAGGTATGCCATACACCACGAACGCCGCCGCCAGGGCCAGCGTCATGGCCAGCGCGCCCAATGCGGTCCACCAGCGTCCTTCGAGCCTCCTGATGCCAGCCAGGGCATGGTTCTGACCCAGGTGGCGCTCCAGAGTGGCTACGGCCCCATCGTCTCCAGTCTCGAAACGGGCGCCGTCCGGGAATTTCACGACCCGGGGAATGCCGGGAACTGCAGGATCAATGCGGAGCTGGTTCAGCTGCCAGTGGGTTTCCACCATGGCGTTCAGGCTCAGCACCACCCTGGAGCCAGTGACGTGGAGGGTGGCCGGTTGGCGGCGGCTGGTGCGGCCATCGAACCCCGCTCCGGACACGGTGAGATCGAGCTGCTGAGAGCCTGTCATAACAGCACCTGACGGCTGCGACATGACGCGCCAGATGAATGGCTTCGCGCAGCCACCACCGGGAAGTGTGACGGGCGGGCAACCGGGCGTACCTGACACCGCTGGTGGACTGAGCCTGGCGCATTTTTGGTCCACTGCCGCTGGAATGTCATCAGAAGCCCACGTTGATATCAAGCAGCTCGGTGGCCGCTTCGCCCAGGCTGCTTTCTCCGACTGCGCTTCCCGACGCGAATTCGTCCAGCGGGGCGATGGCCCGCACGGTAATTTCCTGCGTGATGTAGCGGGCCCGGCGTACTGCAGCCCAGGGGGTGGCCAGCCCAAGGGTCAGGGCCTGCACGACTGCATTCGAGACCGCGATCCAGACCACCACCCAGGGACGGAAAGTCGCGGTTACCCGGACCACTCCACCCACTTCCACGTGATTGAGCACATACCGCATGGTCGAAGCCCGGACATATTGCCAGGTCACCCCGTAGACCGCCAGGATAGCCAGGTACGCTGCTGCAATGCCTACAAGTGCAATGTTGTCAAGGCCACTCGTGACAGCGACCCTTTCGCCGAGACCTGCCAGGGCCAGCGTTCCAACCAGGGCTGCGAGGATCAGTCCACCAGCCACGGTCAGGCCGACCCCAACCAGCCCGATGACGTAAAAGTCACCCACATCCCCCCGGAACGTGGCCCTCGCCGATCCGTAGGCTGCGCATTCCACCTGATACCGGCGCTGCCGATACCAGGCCCACGGGAGGGCCAGCCCGGCTGTCAGGCCCGCTGCGATATTGGCCAGCCCGTAGGCGACGTAAGCCTGTCCTGTGTTCGCGTGGTGGCGGAACCTCAGGCCACGATGAACGGAGCTGACGGCCAGGAAGCCCAGCGACTTCATGACAAGCCAGGGATACAGCAGCACGTAGACCACGCCCAGGGTGCCGGCCACGTACTCCCAGCCGGAGAACTTCAGCGTGGTTGACAGCGAATACAACCCGAAGGCCAATCCAATAGCCAGGTAGCCCCGGAGAAGGGCCAGAGGGTTGGCGGTGTACTCAAAGTTCTGTCCGTCCAGCCAGGTGTGGCCATAGAAATACTGCCGCTGCCGTACCCGCGCCCAGGGCAGGTACACGCCAAGCGTCACGATGGTCAGGGCAGTATTCACGATCCAGAGCCTGAAATATTCTCCGGCCTGCCCGGTGAATGACATCGGATAGTGCTGCACGTGCGGTGCCGCTCCTGGTGTGGCAGGGTCCTCAAGCAGGACAGGGGCCTGCCCGCTGGCAGTAGAGGGCAGGACCTGAGTCATGCACGCATCCTAATGCCGAACTGCCTGGCGGATGTGCCGAAATGCCTCCTCCGTCCGGTGGTGCGGGCTGACAGCAGGGCGGCTGCAACTGTCAGGGTTGCTCCCGGAAGACCGGCACCTGGTGGCGAGGATCAGGAAGACGGACTCGTAACCTGCGCCTGAAGCCAGTAAGTGACGAACGCTGTCATCTGTTGCGGAAAACCGGGGGCCTTGATCAGGAATGCGCTGGCCTGCAACTGATAGGCCTCGACCACCTCGGCAGGTTTGGCCGAACCGGACATCAGCACCACCGGAAGATGCGCGAGTGCCGGGTCAGCCTTGATGATTTTCAGCACGTCGATGCCGTTCAGTCCCGGCATGTGCAGGTCCATTAGAACCACGTCGGGTAGACGTTCGGGCGGCTGCTTCAGGAACGCGACGGCGTCGGCCCCGTTCTGATGGGTGGTGACCAGCAGGCGGTCCTTGTGCGCCTCGAAGACCTCCTGAGCCAGAAAGAGATCAGCTGTGGAATCTTCGACCAGAAGCAGATGGAGCCGCTGAACCATGCCATAGCATGTGCCACCGTGGCCCGACCGATCTTCATCCGAGCTTCATGCATAGGGGTGGCCGCCCATTTTCGGCTGCAGGTGTGGTCCAGGAATGCAGAGTTGCAGGGGCAATGAAGAGACCAACCCTGGGCGCCAGCCCTTGGGCACGCCCGCCGAACAGAGCAACGTGGGGAAGCGGGAGCGTAAGGGCGCCTGTGTCAGAGCCCCCGACCTTGAGCCCGCAGAGGTTTGCCGGAGACGCGGCAGAGGGTCCAGAAGCCCACCAGTGCATCGATCTGCTGCAGGAACGTCGCAAAGTCATGGGCCTTGACCACGTAGGCACTGGCCCGGAGGCTATAGGCACGGGTGACGTCCGCCGGGTTGTCCGACGCTGAAAGCATGACCACTGGCAGGTGGACGAGTCCCGGGTCGGCCTTGATCGCCTCCAGAACGTCAAACCCGTCCATACCAGGCATGTTGATGTCCAGGACGATCAGGTCGGGGGGAGGGGCCTGCGTATCGCAAAGGCAGGCCAGAGCGTCGTGGCCGGACTGGCAGACACTGAGCTGAATATGATCGGCGTGACGTTCGAAGGCCTCCCGCGCCAGGTAGACGTCGGCGACATTATCGTCCACGAGCAACAGATGAAGACGCGATGCCATAGGGCCCTGATTATGACTGCCTCCGGGGTTCAACCGCGAATATGGCTTGTGACACCCTCTGGCTCGGTATTCCTGCGCGAAAAATGGGGAACCTCTTTTGAGGCTCGGCACCCCAGCATCTCTTCTGGCATGACCAGGTGAGCACCTGACCGAGGTGCAATGGGTGCAGAGTCACTGGCGCCCTGACGGCAGAGGTCCCGCTCACGACGAGCGGGACCTCTGCGGGAAGAAGGTGCGTTAACTTGGCGGCTTCTGAAGCTGGCTGCGCCAGTGTTCAGCAATTTTCCCAGCCGCTTCACGCCCGCCCAGGCCAAAGGCGAGGGCAAACGCCACGGCCAGGGCTCCCAGCGTCAGGCCAAAGGCCAGGTTTACGATGGAATCCGCGATGCCCATCTGTTTCAGCGCCATGGCAAAGAACAGGGACACCGTTGCCCAGCGTGCCAGCGAAGCCAGCAGGCGGGCATTGGGGCTGGATGAGCTGTTCTGCACGATGCCGGCAAACAGGTTCGCGAGCCACAGCCCTACACCAAAAATCACCAGACCCAGAAGAATCTGACCGACCAGCGCCAGGAAGTTGGCCGCCAGTGCAGCCAGCGTGTCGGCGCCCAGCGCCTGCAGAGCGCTGATGACCGCAAAGAGCACGATCAGCGTCTGAACAAAATAGCCCGCGATCCCTGAAGGCGTGGTGTTGGCTTTCGCCAGTGGGTTCTGGCCCGTGGGGGGCGTCGTGGTCCCGCCTGCTGGAGGTGTGGTTGGAGCCCCTGCGCTCTGGGCTTTCATGCCCAGCGAGCCCACGATACGGTCAAACCCAAGACTGGCCAGGACGCCACTGACGATCCCGGCAATGATGCGGCCCACGAAGAATGCGATGCCCAGCACCAGAATTGCGGCGAACAGATTCGGAAGTGCCGCAAGAATCTCGTTGAGCATCGCGGTGATGGGCGCGGTGATCGCCTCTGCGTTCAGCGCGTCAAGTGCCGCCGTGATCACGGGAATAATCACCAGGGCATAGACGACGAGCCCCAGCAGATTGGAGAGGTTGGCGCTGGGTGGGAGTCCCAGGCGGCTGCTCATACGGTCCAGGCCTGCGGTGGACGTCAGTGTGGTCACCAGTTCGCGCAGGATCTTGGCCACGAAAAAGCCGATCACCAGAATCAGGATGGCGCCGAGAATGTTGGGCAGGTAACCTAGGAAAGTGTTGAAGAAGGTCGTCGCTGGTTCCAGCAGGCTCCGGAGGCCTAGGGCCCCGAGGATACCGGGCAGAAACAGCAGCAGCACGATGTAATAGATGATCTGTCCGATCGACCGTGTGACGTTCGTGCTGTCCGCGCGGTGGCTGGAGAGCCGCTCGTCGACACGCGCAGCCTGCAGGCCCCGTACGACTAAGCCGCGAACCACAGCAGCCACGACGAAGGCCACAATGATCAGTACCAGCGCACTGATGAGACTCGGGGCGTAGTTCAGGAACTGCATCCAGTAACGTTCAAGGATGTCCAATTGATATTCACCTTCCTTTTGTTTTTACGGTAATGGCCATAGCAGCCGTGATGCGTGAAGCGCCTTCATGTCTTGCAGAGACTTGATAAAGGTGCATCGGCAGATATGCGCGGCGGCTGGACTGCTTTCCGACTGGTTTGGGACTGCCACAATAGAAAAACTCCATTGATGACGCATCCGATCGCTTCAGGTGGCCATTGACCTGAGCACAACCGACTCTCTGCATTACGGGCGTCACTTCGTAGGATGCGACGGTGAAACTCACACTGGACATGCTGCTGTGCATATTCGGCCTGGTGGCCTTGAAGACCGTTGCATCGTTGTGAACGCAGAAAATCTTTGTCTCAATTCCTGTAGCTGTTGGGCCTGTTTGAGGTTGTGCCGGTTTTGCGTACTTCAAGTTAAGCGGCGGCTGGCTGTCTGGCAAGATGGTGGGCTTCGAACTCGGCAGGGCTGAGATACCCAAGGGTCGAG
>NZ_BMPP01000014.1:116851-120532 GCF_014647655.1 Deinococcus malanensis | reverse complement strand
GGACCCTCGGGGTCCTCACCCTCGGCTTCCTCGAGCATCACGACATTACCGAAGCGGAACGGACGTTCCTCCTTACTCTCGCCAGCAGCCTCGCCAGCACCCTCCTGCGGGTGAACGTCGGACACAGGGTTTCCTGGACATGCAGTGGGCTGATGGGACCTGTCCCATCAGCCCACGGTGTCACGAGAGGTCAGCCGGCAGGCACGACTCCCGGAGCGGCGTGCGCCTTGAGTTGCGCGGCGATGTCGGTGTGCAAGCGGACGTAATCCTGGTGGAACTGCCGGATTCCTTCGGTGAGTTTTTCACCGGCCATCTGGTTGTCTACCAGCGCCCAGCGGAACGCGGCTTCGGTGAGTGGTTCCTGCGCGTCCTCGGTTCGCTGCGTGGGTGCACTGAGCTGCCGGTCCAGTGGGCCCTGGTCCGCGTCGAGTTCCGCCAGCAGCGTGGGACTCACAGTGAGGCGGTCGCATCCCGCGAGCGCTTCGACCTGCGCGGCACTCCGGAACGAGGCGCCCATCACCACCGTGCGGTACCCGTGCGTTTTGAAGTGCGTGTAGATGGTACGGACGCTGCGCACGCCCGGGTCTTCATCTACCGGGTAGCTCTCCTTCCCTTCGGCCTTCTTGTACCAGTCGGTGATGCGGCCCACGAACGGCGAGATCAGGAACGCTCCCGCCTGCGCGCACGCGATGGCCTGCTCTAGGCTGAACACCAGCGTGAGGTTGCAGCGGATGCCTTCGCGTTCGAGCACTTCGGCCGCGCGGATGCCTTCCCAGGTGGCGGCCAGTTTGATCAGCACCCGGTCGCGGCCCACGCCTTGGGCTTCGTACAGGGCGATCAGGCTGCGCGCCTTGATGATCATGGCGTCCGTATCGAACGACAGCTGCGCGTCGACTTCCGTGCTGACGTCGCCCGGCACCAGCCGGGTGAGTTCCACCCCGATGCGCACAGCCAGCTTGTCCAGCACGACTTCGATGTCGTCACCGTCGCGCGCACTCTGGGCTACCACCTCACGCACCAGGTTGGCGGACTCGGGCTGTTGAGCTGCTTTCAGGATCAGTGAGGGATTCGTGGTGCAGTCGCGTGGTCGGAACTGTGCGATGGCGGTGAGGTCCCCGGTGTCGGCGACCACCACCGAATGGGTCCGGAGTTGTTCGAGTTTGCTCGTCATGCTTCGTGCCCTCCTGCGCGGAGGATAACCCGCTTTGCGGCCTGAACGATGTGCGTGAGCGCAATGCCGAGTTCCTGGTGGTTTTCGGCAACCGAGGAAGACCGTCACGGCAGGGATGGTGCGCCCTTCAGCTTCACCCTTCCCAAGGTGTGAGGCGCGGAGGTACGACTGAGCGCTGCATTCGGCGTAAGGGCACAGGTGTGGGGGGTTCTGGAACGAGCCCGGAAGTTAGTTCCGAGCCGTATGGTTCGGCAGCCCAGAGTAATTCGAGGTGAACGTGAGAACGTATTCCTAAAAGCCTAGCTTCTTGTCTCGTCCCCTCGCACTTCACTGCTGCTCTCCCCTATCCCGCGCCAGCACACGCCCAGGCAGGGTGCCAGGGAGATCAACGAATATGACGGACACCAGCCCAGGCGCACGCTGGAACTGCCTTCGCGTGTGCCTGGGCTGGCGCTGAGTGCCGGCGCGCCTGAAACCAGGAACTCAATCGTCTCTCCTGCTGCTGCGCGGGCCATCTGCTTGGTCGCAGGTACACTGGCACCCTTATGTTGACGGGAGGCGCGCTGGCTGAAACGGTTCGCTGCGGAATGCCAGCCAGGGGCGTACTTTCGGGTGCTGACCCCAGGGGACATCTGCGCGGGTGACGAGGTGAGCGTGGTGGCCCGGCCGGGGCATGGGGTCACGATTGCTGACGCCTTTCAGGTCTGAATGCATCACCCGGATCGGCTTGCTGGATACCAGGACCTTGAGGGACTGCCGGAGGGCATCCGCCGCCGGATGAAATGAGGAGCGGCGGAAGATGATAGGGAAATCCCTCCGCGTGTGTTCGGCTGAACACATGCGGGTCAGTTCCGACGCATGTAGGCGTCCAGCCAGGTGTGACGGTCCAGCGCTTGCTCACTCAGGAAAAACTGGCAGGTGTTCTCGCCGTGGGTGACCCGCACTTCGTGGTATCCACCGCCGGCAAGGGCGTCAGAGACCTGCGCCCAATCCGCTGAAGCTGGCAGCCCCAGGGCTTGCGCGGCATCGCGCTGAGCGGCCGCGTTGCTAACGGACTCATCTTCAAGTTTCCCCTCGGGTTCCACGAGGGTGAGAAACGAATCCGGTTGCAGGCTGTTGAGCATGTCTTCCAGATCCTCAGGAGTTGGATTCTGGATGTGGGCGTAGGGCGGTCTGGTGGTGTCTGCCATGCTGAACATTAGCGTCCTGCTGTCAGGCCCGGTCCGGGGGACAGGGCTCAGGCCGCAGGCTCACCTGAACGGTGAACGACCGTGGCCTCCGCGGACATACTCAAGGGCATGATTCCTCTGTTCGAGCTGAACAGCGCCCGGCAATCACTTCAGGATGACAATCTCGCCCGGCTGCTCTAGATGGCACAGTCAGATCTGGACGCGGGTGTTCCGATGGTGCTCAGCGCGCATCACCCGTTGAGAGATGAGGTGGCGTGGAAGGTCACGCCTGAGGGAGAGGAGGTCCTGGCAGCGCTGCGGGAGATGACGGCGCTGCTGGAGGCGTGTATGCCGGTGATTCGGGCGGCGCGGATGGTAGCCGGTGAGGGGTCGCCGGAGGCGCTGGAGGCTGTGGGGGCATTGGTGACCCCGCAGCATGCAGGGTGGATGGAAGCCCGGGTGTAGGCGGCGTCATCGCCCCCGCCATGATGCAGTGAACCCGAACGTCCCCCCTTTTCCAGGCTGGCTGGACGCGAACACCTCACCCGCATACCGCTGCACGATCCGGCGCACGGTCGCGAGGTCCACTCCCACGCCCTCAAAATCCTCGTGACGGTGCAGTCGCTGAAACACCCAAACAGTTTGTCAGCGTACCGCGCATCGAATCCGACGCCATTGTCCTCGACAAATACTGCCGTTTCGCCTGCGCGTTCCTCCACCCACACGCGAATCGCCGTAACGTCGCGGGTGCGGGTGTACTTGAGGGCGTTGCCCAGCAGGTTCAGCATCACCTGCCGCAGGGTGTCGTGGTCCCCCATCACCAGAGGTAACTCCTGGATGTTCCAGTGCACCTCCCGGCCCAGCAGATCCGGTTCGAATTCCTGCCGCACCTGCCCGACCAGCCCGCCGAGATCCACAGGGCCGAGACGCAGCGGCAGGCGTGACGTCCGGGACAGGTTCAGCATCGCGTCGATCCAGGTACAGCACCTCACCCGTCTCGAACGGCACGCGGAGATTCCTGGACTGCTCAGCCACAACGTCACGCGCTTCTTCGGGGGAGGATGCTCTTAGGTGCTGAAAACTTCTCCACCCCAAAGTTGCTCGGTGTCGTCCCACTCCGCCTCACGTCCCATCACGCCGTCTTTCCGGGTGAAGCTGGTGAGCACGAAAGCTCCAGGGGGCATGCCGTCAAGCTGGTAATGACCGTGCTGCTGTGACGTGTGCCCCTGGAGGGTGGGTCTTCCCTGGGCAAAGGTCACGGTGACCGGGTCCCCGGGGGAGAGATCTGGGACGCCAGTTTCTTCGACATGGCCTTCGAAGCAGCGGTGTTCATCGTGCGGC
>NZ_BMPP01000014.1:84306-116734 GCF_014647655.1 Deinococcus malanensis | reverse complement strand
CCGCTGACGGAAGAGGCGTCAAAAGAACAAACCCGACTTCTTTTGTTGACCTTATCTTATAGAATGATGTACTGAATTAATGTTCACAGCTTGCGTTGTGAAGTCGTGCCCAACATCAATGCTTTCCTGGCGCTGTCCTTGACGGATCAAGTCAAACAAGACGTTACCGTGTCGGGCTCCTGACGCAGATCTCGTGAGGGGCTGGTCCTACGCTGTGAGGTGCACAGCCTGCCGTTCACGGACTCACACAGCCCAGCCGAAGTCGCGGCGACCATGTTCGAACACATGTCAGCCCACGAATCTGCTTATTTCACAGAAATCGTCCACGAGCATGCGCATGCCCTCCAGCCTGGCAGCCGCATTACTTGCCGGGGTGCTCACCACACCGGCAGATACCAAGTCTGGACCGACCCTTCCTCCAGCTCGCGACCGACCCTTCCTCCGGGCTTTCCGCGCCGCCATCCTACAAGCTGCACCCACGCAGATGGGCCCGGATCGCCCCTCAGGCTGGACGCCGGGGGAGCCCTGGAACGGCCTACCCACACACAACACTGGCCGGCCCGTACGGCCTCACGACCATCCGTAGGGAGGTCCACCGCTCATCTTGATCCGAGCAGGATCCCTGGTTCGGAGTCGGTCATCTCATGCCGGGCGCTGCCTGCTCTGCTCTCCAAGCCACAGACACGATCTGCCACGCTGTTCAGCGCCATGTCGCGTCTGTGGCACCTGCTTTTCCGATGTCGCTCTTGACTTCCAAGACAGCTGCTATTCGCGTTACGAGACATCTTTCAATGCCCCTCTCGGTACCCAGGTGGCGCTACACATGCGGTGAGGACACATCCACTGCCAGGCCATGCCCATGATCCAGGTTGACGCGCGCATCACCGAATTCGGATAGCTGCCAACGTTCCAAAATAAATGGATAAAGGCGTCCTCGACCGCCTGCTCAGGCGACGCTATGTGCTCACGGTACCAACGTTGTCTTCGGGCTCGGCGCTGTTCGTTATCTGGGCATGTGGATCTCCCAGCACGACCGCAGTCCTAATCACCGGACGTACCGCGTGAAGCTGACTCTCCCGACCACCTGGCCTCTCCTCACTTAGCGCAGGGCTGGTCACAGAGGTCTCAGCGGTGCCCCGTCAATTCAGGCCCGTTGGTCCCTGCTTCTGTTCGTACATGCGTTGATCGGCCTTCTGAATCAAGTGCCACACGTCATGTTCCTCGTGCGGATGCACGAGGATGCACTCGCGTACGCGGCGTGGGCCGGCAAAACGCTGCCCGGCGAAGCGGAATGGGAGTACGCCGCGCGCGGTGGGCTGCACGGCGCCACGTTCGCGTGGGGCGATATGCCCCCAAGGCCGCGTGATGGCGAACACTTGGCATGGCCACTTGCCCTGGGAGAACCTGGACCCGCATGGGTTCCCGCGAACCTCGCCGGTCGGGGCGTACCCCGCCAACAGGTACGGCCTGTCTGACATGACGTCCATGGGCTGCTACACTTCGCTGATCTCGCAGCCTAAAGCGAGCAGACTGCCCTGGGCGGTCAGGACTGGGAACACCTCCACCTGCACCGTCCGGTCTGCGCCACCTGGCCCGGGCACGTTCAACTGCTGCCGCGACGCCCGGGTGGTCTGGCGGGCTACCGCGAGTGCCTGCGGTACGGACTGCCAGTCCGGCAGAACCTCACTCCACGCCTTTCCCGGATGATCCTGCACCCCCCGCCTGCTGAAGACCGCGAATGGAGCATTCACCCGCACGAACCGTAGTTTCACGTCCAGGAAAGCCACCCCGTTAGGACTGCGCTCCAGGACGCTGTCGAGGTACGCCGCGGTGCGCTGCGACTCTGATCGGGCCAGCCGCTCCGCGTCCCTCAGGCGCAGGCTCGTGATGGTCTGCGCGCAGGTCTCGGCCAGCGCACCCATTACCGTCTGCTCCGCCAGGGTAAAGGGGACCCGGTCGGGGAACGACAGGGTCAGGCACCCCAGGCTGACCTCCTCCTGCATCAGGGGAAGCGCCACGTGCGCCTGTCCCTGGTACGTCGGGCGCGTCGCCGCCTGGGAAAACTGTTCCTGCACGTCGCTCCAGGTGAGGAACAGCGCGCGGCCTTCCTGCACCGCGGTGGTCGCCGGGATCGGCAGGGTGAGCGGCACGGTCGGCCAGGTGTGCAGGGTCACGGCATCGTAACCACTGGCGCCCAGGACCTTCAGGAGGGTGCGGTCCTCATCCAGCAGGGCCAGGCCTGCGGCGACGGCACCGGTGGTCGGGACCGCTTCATCCATCACCAGGCGGATGACGTCGTCCAGCGACCGGGAGGTCGGCAGGGTTTTAGTGAGTGCCCACAAGCGGTCCGGGATGCGGCCAGTCGGTCCGGCGTGCCCTTCCTCAGGCGGCGCGGTAAACAGTAGGCAAACGGCCGTCACGGCGCCTGCGGCATTGCGGACAGGAAGGGCGTCGACACTCCACGCCAGCACCTGGCCGGGCTGCTGGGGGTTGTCCCGCACGAGCCGGCGGCCGAGTGCTGGCTGGCCGGTGTCGAAGACGTCCTTGAGCAGGCGGTGCAGGGGAAAGGCCAGGCTGGGGGCGACCTGGTCGACGCTGACGCCGAGGTGCTCCGTGAGAGGACGCGCGTTGGCGTCGGCATGCCGGGTATTCAGAGCGACGTAGCGCAGGTTCCGGTCCACAACGGCAACGCCGTGGGAGGAGGTTTGCAGCAGGTCACGCAGGAAGTCCGCGGCGGGGCCCAGGAGAGTGAGCAGGTCATTGGGCACGCTGAAGCTTACTCTGCCTGGAATCCACCAAATGCTCGTTGTGCCCGTTCCTTCCAGGGGGAGGGTGAGAGAGCCGCATTCAGGTGCGTCGGGAAGCATGGATTCCTGGTCATCCCGAGAGGCGCGTAGCCTCTGAGACGTTCTAACAGAGCTTCTGGCCGGTCCGTATGGCGGTCAGCACCCGCTGCACGGCCGTGACAAGCACGGTAGGTTCACTGCCTTTCACGTGCTCGCCTGACCTGAGGGCTTTAATTACCAGACTGTCGGACGACAGGTTCGACAGTCTGGTGATCCGCTCTCCTCAGTCTTCTCTGGTTTCAGTCCATCACGGAGGTTCGGGTGATTGCGGCCTCACCGCGTACAGGAGAAGCGTCGAGAAGGAATGTGGCGGCCTCATGTCGTCCCGGCCCGGGAACGCCACCCGTCTCAGGCAAAGTGGTGGACTCAGGCGGGGCGGCATACCCAGGTGGCCCCCACCATACTCACCGCCAGCACCCCCTTCTGGTGCATGTGCCGCACGGTCGCCTGCATGGCCGGCACGTCAATCCCGAACCGGCCTGCCAGGGTCCGGACCGTCTGCGCTTCGCCTGCCACGGCCTGCATGATGCCAGGCATCAGATCTTCCCGCACCAGCGTCAGGTCAATCGGTGCCGGACGCCGGTACCGGAGGAGCCCCCCTCGAGGCACGATTTCGAGGGCGCCGCGATTCAGAAGCGCCGCGATGACCGCGCGTGCAACGGGGCGGCTTACAGCGCACCGGTCCATGATGTGTTTCTCCTGGACGTGTTCGTCCGTTCCGATCTGGTCCAGGGCCTGGTCAGGCAATCCTGGCGTGATGCTCTCAGGAAGCCAGGCTGAAGTCACAGGGCCGGCCTTCTGACCAGACCTGGAGTGGAGGGCCAACCGGATTCGGGATTCATGGTGCTCCCCATTCTGCGGCATTGTTGGCGTGCCTGGACTTCAGGTTGGGGGGCATGCCGCTCGTACGCGATGGGGTTCTGACAAGGTCCGGCGCCCCAAGCTGTACAGCGGCTGATTGATCGTTCACCGGAAGCTGCGTCTCTCTTTTTATGCCGGCACCACAGAGTCTCGCGCTGGCCCGCCTGTTGCGCTCCCGGGCCGTGACGGTGGTCACCCCAGGGCTTGACGCCGCTGAGGCACTACCGGTCAATCAGTCCGCACTATTCTGCTTTGGGGGACGCTCCGGATCACGCATCGTTGCTGACGTCGCCGGCAGCCTGACAGTTGCCCCTGACCATCCGGGCGGAGATCCAGTGGGACAATGGGCACCCAATCCCGCACACTCCTGTAAGGAGGCTTCTGTGATACTGCGCTCATGACCACTTCTACCTCGAGCCTTCCAGGGTTCGGGCCCGAGCACCACTCATTCCTGAACATGTTGCCGTGCCTGGCCTGGCTGCTTGATCAGTCGGGTCATGTCCGTGCGGTGAACACAATTTTTCTGACCACGTACCCGAAATCCGAATCATGCCTTCTGAACCAGCACATCTCACATTTCCTGCCTGTAGCTGGTCAGGAGTCAGCGGGGCATCTAAGGGACACCTTTCCAAACGTCGGGTCACCGGTCCTTCTGAAGCTGGTCGTGCCCCTCGGAAATGATAGCGAACGAGTTTCCCTGCATGCCCAGGTCGTGCGCCTGCCCGGCACCACGGACGTCTGGCTGGCCACCCTCACACCGGACCAGGACGGCCTGCTGAACATGCAGGGGGAATCCCACGCCCTCCAAACCCTGGGCCGCATTCAGCAGACCATCTCAGCTGAACTCGACCTGGAGAAGGTCGTCCAGGCCGTGACGGACGCCGGCGTGGAATTGACCGGCGCGCAGTTCGGCGCGTTCTTCTACACCCTCAGCAACCACCAGGGTGAGCCGATGACACTCTACACCCTGTCGGGCGCACCGATAGAAGCGTTCGCCCAGTACCCGCTTCCGCGCATGACGCAGATATTCGGGCCCACCTTCCGCAATGAACGGGTCGTGCGCTCCGACGACATCACCCAGGATCCCCGGTATGCCCGGAATGCGCCGTACCACGGCATGCCGGCCGGACACCTGCCGGTGCGCAGTTACCTGGCGGTGCCGGTGGTCGGATCGACCGGTGAGGTGATTGGTGGCTTTTTCTTCGGACATGAGAGGGCGGCCATCTTTACTGAGCAGGCCGAACAGCTGGCGGTGAGTCTCGCGTCGCAGGCGGCGGCCGCCTTTCAGAATGCTCAGCTCTACCGCAGCGCCCGGCGGAGTGAGCACCGCTTCCGCTCCTTGGTGGAAGCCACCTCGCAGATGGTCTGGACCCGGGCGCCTTCGGGAGAATTCCGGACACCGCAGGCGGACTGGCAACGCTTCACAGGGCAGACCGAGCAGGAGCATCTGGGCTGGGGCTGGCTCGACGCGATCCATCCGGACGACCGGGAACATATCCGGCAGGCCTGGGTCCAGGCGACTGACCTTCAGACTCTGTACCAGATGGAGAACCGTGTGCGCCGCTGGGATGGGCAGTACCGGATCATGCGGGCGCGTGCCACGCCTGTGCGGAACGAGGATGGCACCGTCGAGGAGTGGGTCGGGGTACATGAGGACATCACGGAGCGCCGGGAGGCAGAGCAGCAGCTGCGTGACCGTGAGGCCCGCTATCAGGCGCTGGTCGAGTATGCGGTGGTCGGCGTGAGCCGCCTTACGCCGTCCGGCGTGTGCATTGACATCAACCCCGCCGGCGCGGCCTTCCTGGGGCACCCGCGTGAGGCGCTCATCGGGGGCCACATTGAAGGCTTCGCCCATCCCGATGATCAGCAGGCTACGGAACTCGCTCTCCAGAACCTGTTAGAGGGCTCTGCAAACGCGGTGACGCTGGAGAAGCGGTACCTCCGCCCGGACGGCTCCATTGTCTGGTCAAACTCCAGTGTCTCGGCCGTCCGCCAGGACGACGGCACCGTGGCTTACCTCGTCGCGACCTTGTCCGACATCACCGCCCGCAAGGAGGCAGAAGCAGACCTGTTACGTCTGAATGCGGACCTGGAACGCCGGGTCGAGCAGCGCACCGCGGAACTCCAGCGCAGCAACGCGGAACTGGAACATTTCGCTGCGGTCGCCTCGCATGACCTGAAGGCCCCACTGCGGACCATCACCAGCTTCCTGCAACTATTGAAACGCCGGTATGGCGGGCAGCTGGACGAGAAAGCCGACCGGTACATCGCCTTGACCGTGGACGCGGCCAGGGGCATGGACGCCCTGATTGACGATCTGCTGACGTACTCCCGGGTGGGCCGGCAGCGGACCATCACGACCGTCGATCCGGAGCACGTGATGGCGCGGGTCGCGGACAACCTGAGTGCCAGCGTCGAAGAGAAAGGCGCGCGTCTGAGAGTAGGCCGCTTACCGCAGGTGCAGGCGGACGCCACCCAGGTGCAGCAGGTCTTGCAGAACCTGGTGGCCAATGCCCTCAAGTTCCAGCCGCCGGGACGGACGCCGGAAGTGGAGGTGTCCGCCTGCTCGCAGGATGAATGGGTGCAGTTCGAGGTGGAGGACAATGGGATCGGGATCGCGCCAGAACACCTGGAGACGGTCTTCGGCGTGTTCCAGCGGGTGCATGGCCAGAGCGAGTATGCGGGCTCCGGCCTGGGTCTGGCGATCGTCCGGAAAATTGTGGAGGAGCACGGTGGCCGCATCTGGGTCACCTCGGTGGAGGGTGAAGGCACTTCCTTTCACTTCACGCTGCCGGGAGGTGACCCGGTGATAGATGGATCTCCAATATGACCCCCCAAAGCCTGCTGGACACCAACACCGCCCTCATCCGACAGGAACTCGCCCGCAAGAATGCCCGCACGCCGTCCTTCTCTGTATCTCACCGTGGTGTAGGCCAGGCGCGTAACGGTATGAAGTACCACATTTTCAGGTTTGTTCACCCGCGGTGGGGCGACCAGCCTGCCCACAGTAGACTGCCGGCGATCCCCCGGAATGCACCCTGAAGTACGCTCCCGGGGCTCACCTCTCATGATCCTTCCTCACGAGCTCCCGGTTCCCGCCAGCGTGGTCACCCTGCTCCAGGCGACGCCAGACGTGATCTTCACCCTGGATCACCACGGCGTGATCACGTACGCCAATCCGCCCGCCGCTGGCATTGTGGGTCTGACGCCCGCGGAAGTGGTTGGGCTTCATCTGGAACGCGACTTCCCCCACACGCTCAGTGCCGAGTTTCCATCCGCCACCAGGCGCGCGCTCGACACCGGTGTGCCCGTGGAATACACGGTGTTCAACGCATTCGTGGGTCGTTGGTTGCGCGGGCATGTGCTGCCCATGTCGGACGGACTGGTGGTGCAGATTCGTGACATCACCGCCTTGCACCGTGCCGAGCAGCTGCACCGGGTCACGGCCGCGCTAGGCGCCGCCCGGACCGAGAAGGACGTGGTGCAGGCCGTGCTGGACCAGGCCGTCCCCGCGGTGGGCGCCTACCGCGGCGCAGTCATGGCCCTGAGTGACGACCAGCAGACGCTGGAACTGCTCGGTGAAGTGGGGTACGCACCGGAGGAGCGCGACCGCTTCGGGCGTCTGGCACTGGAGAGGGACCTACCGGTGTGCCGGGCCGCGCAGGACGGCACGCCAGTATTCACCACCATGCCTGACGCCACGAGCGAGTTCGCTGACTGGAACGCAGTCCGCTCAGCCCAAACGCAGAGCCTGGTTGCGCTGCCGCTGACCTTTGGGGGTGCAGTGCAGGCCGTACTGGTGCTGAGCTTCGAGGTGCCAAGACGCTTCGATGAATCTGAGCGGCAGTTCCTGACGACGCTCACAGGCGTAGGTACCCAAGCACTGGAACGCGCGCGGCTGTTCGACGCGGAACACCAGGGACGGGTACGCGCCACCCTGCTGGCCGAAGCCGGCACGCTGCTGGCCTCCTCCCTGAAGGTCGAGGATACCCTTGAGCGTCTCACGGCTCTGGCGTTGGAGCACGTGGCGGACTGGGCCGCGGTGTACCTCCCGAACGATGATGGGATCGCGACGCCGGTGGCCGTGGCGCACCGTGATCCAGCCCTGGTTGAGCTGCTTCGTGCGTTCGTGTCTCAGTATCCGGCAGATCCAGAGTCGCCTGGCTCAACCGCCTGGGTGATGCGCACCGGCGAGTCCTTTCTGCTCCCTGTCGTTCCCGCAGCTTTGATCGACGCAATCGAGGACCTGGAACGCCGCGCGGCCATCGTACGAATGGGCTTCCACTCGTTGATCCACGTGCCGCTTATCGTGGCTGGGCGTACCGTGGGCGTGCTGGGCCTCGCGAGCTCATCCCCGGCGCGCACGTACGGCCCCGAGGATCTTCGACTGGCCGAAGCGCTCGCCGCGCGCGCCGCGCTTGCCCTGGAGAACGCCGCGTTGTTCAAAGCCTCACAACACAATGAGCAGCGCTACCGCTCGCTGATTGATGCCACTCGGCAGATCGTGTGGACGACCACTCCGGATGGCCAGCTGCTGGGAGAACAGCCTGGCTGGACGAAGCTCACCGGACAACGCGAGAACGAATACTGCGGGTACGGCTGGGTGAACGCCCTGCACCCCGACGACCGGGCGCGCAGCGTGGCGGCGTGGCAGGCCGCCATCGAGCAACGTGCCGTCTACACCATTCAGCACCGCGTGCAGGTCGCGGGCAGCACGTACCGGCACTTCGACGTCCGGGGTGTTCCGGTCCTGAATGCCGACGGCACGATCCGTGAATGGGTGGGGGTGCACACCGACATCACCTCGCAGGTGCAGGCCGAAGCGGAACTGGAGCGGCGGGTCGCGGAGCGCACGGAAGCCCTCGCGCGCAGCAATGCGGAACTGGAGCGGTTCGCGTACGTCGCCTCGCACGACCTGCAAGAACCCCTGCGCACGATCGGGGGCCTGACCGGGATGTTGGAACGGCGATACGCGGACACCTTAGACGAGCGCGGCCGCGTCCTGCTGCGCCAGATTATCAGCGGTTCCACCCGCATGAAGACGCTGCTCGACGACCTGCTGGTGTATTCACGCCTGGGCGCCGAGCGCCTGACCCTGGAACAGGTGGTGGTCACCACCACGGTCCAGGAAGCCCTGGCGCAACTGGAAGACCGGCTGCGAGAAAGCGGCGGTCGGGTGGACTATGCAGATCTGCCGGTGGTGTGTGGGAACGCGTTTCAGCTCACGCAACTGTTCCAGAACCTGATCGGGAACGCCCTCAAATTCCGGAAACCAGGTGTGGCGCCGGAGGTGCGGATCAGTGCGGTGCGGGAGGGGGTGTTCTGGCGGTTCAGTGTGCGTGACAACGGCGTCGGCATTGAGGAGCAGTACTTCGAGCGGATCTTCGTGATGTTCCAGCGACTGCATGTCCGGGAGCAGTACGAAGGCACCGGGCTGGGGTTGGCTATCTGTCAGAAGGTGGTGGAGCGGCACGGCGGCCGGATGTGGGTGGAGAGCACACCCGGAAGAGGCAGCGTGTTCCATTTCACCCTGAAAGCCCTGGAGTCCTGAGAGACGTAGCTGTCGTCGTGAAAGCACAGGTCTGGGTGGCGTCACGGGATAGGCTTCGGCCACTTCCTCAGTTCATGACAAGGTGGTTATGGGTACCCTTCCACCTCCGGATCTCTCGCCCACCCCGGAGGCGTCGCCTGCGCGCTTAACCAGGCCAGGCGTTGCCGAACGCACTGTCACAAGGGTCACTTCAAGAAGCCAGCCTGCATCTCGGAGGATCGGTTGTGCCCAACCTGGTAAAGGGACATGGGCGTTTCCCCAAACTTTCCAGGCTGGTTGTCATGTTGACCCTGTGAAGTTTGGTGTGCAGGTGACTGGTGTGCACGCGCAGGGAGACATGGTCCTTGTCATGGCTGTCGGGCCGGCTGGGGACGCACTTACTTTTCCAGCTCAGGCCGTGATTGTCGCGTTACCTCCCCGCCTCGCGGAGCAGACGATCACGTTCATGCCGGAGTTGCCCCCAGCACTGACTCAGGTGCTGAGCGACACCTCGACCTGGATGGGGCACGCCATGAAAGCTGTCGTGCGGTACGAGCGCGCGTTCTGGCGGGCGCAGGGCCTGTCCGGGTTTGCGGTCAATTACGCTGGCGGCATGTCTGGAGGCATGTGGCGGCATGTCTGGAGGCCGGGGCGAACGACTACCTGGTGAAGCCTTTGAACTTCGAGGAGTTCACCGTGTGTTTGCGCGAGACCCTGGAGCGCTGGCTGTTCCACCCGGATGGCCGCGTGCCCTGACCTCCTGCCGCTGGCATTCGTAAATTCTCCATCATAATCCAGCAGACCTCAGGAAATACACCACCCGTACCCTGTCAGGATGACGGAACCGCAGATGCGCACCCTGTTCAGTGACGAACTCCTCGCAGTCGGACGAGCCCTGAATCCGGTGCAGCCGCAGGAAGTGGTCACCGACATCATCCTGCGCCCGGCCATCTCCTCCCTGGGTGCGGTCGCGGGCGCGGTGCTGCTGATCAACGCCCAGCGGGATCGGCTGAACCTGATCACCCGCCAGGGATACGAGCAGAACGCCAAGACGATCTGGCAGGACGGTCCACTGGATCGGCATATTCCCGCCATTGACGCCATTGAGCGGCGGGAGCCGCTGTTCTTCGAGGATTCCGATGAGCTCAAGCGGCTCTACCCGCAGCTGGAAGAGGAAACCGGGGCGATCAGTCCGGTGGCCAGTGCCGTCCTGCCGATCCTCATTGATGGCCACGCCCTCGGCGTGCTGGTGCTGGATTTCCGTGAACCGCATGTGTTCACGCCCGCCGAGCAGCAGTTCCTGGCCACGCTGGCCTTGCAGTGCGCCGTGGCGCTGGACCGGTCCCTCCAGCATGCGCGGGTGGTCGAGCAGCAGCAGGCGCAGCTCGACATCCTCGAGAGCATCAGTGACGCGTTTTATGCCGTGGACAAGGATTGGTGCTTTACCTACGTCAACCGCCGGGCGGAGGAATTCTGGAAGCGGAAGCGGGAAGACCTGATTGGCAAAGTGTACTGGGAGGAATTCCCGCAGGCGGTGGGCAGTGAACCGTACCAGGCGCACCTGAGGGCCGCGCAAGAGCAGCAGGTTGTCCGCCTTGAGTCCCTCTCACCCATCACCGGCCTCTGGGTCAACATCACCATCAATCCCACCGCCGACGGCCTGTCCGTGTATTTCGCGGACATCACTGAACGCAAAGCGCTGGAGGAGCGCGCCAACGAGGCCACCCGCCAGCTGGAACGCCGCGTGCTGGAACGCACCCGCGACCTTCAGGACCTCAACGCGGAACTGCGCGCGTACGCCATCGGGATCTCCCGGGACCTGACCGAACCGTTGCGTCGGGTGAACGCGTTCGTGGGCCTGCTGGAAAGCCGCCTGGGTGGTCAGGTCGATGAGCGGATGGGCCGGATGTTTACGCAGGTGAGGGAGGAAGCCCGCCGGGTAGGGGACCGCATGGATGAATTGCGGAAGCTGGCCGCGCTGGAACGACGGGAACTGCGCGAGGAACCACTCGACCTGATTCAGCTGATCGTGCAGGTGCGTAGTGATCTGGAACCGCTCCTGAAAGGCCGCAAGATCACGTGGGTCCTGGGCACCCTGCCGCGCGTGGTAGGCGACGCGCTGCTGCTCCGGCAGGTCTTCGCGGAACTGCTCGCTGTCGCCCTGGACGCTACCCGGCACACCCCGGATGCGCGTATTGAAGTAGATGGTGAAGTTAAGGAAAGGCGTGTGGTGATGTGGGTGCGCCACAACGGGAACGGGCTGACACCCGCACAGGCGGAGCGCTTCTTCGACCTGTTTCAGGTGCCGCACGCTGAGTTCGGGGCTGAGGAGCGCATTGGACTGGCGAACGTCCGGCGGATCGTGGCGCGGCATGGTGGTCAGGTCTGGGCCAAAGGAGATGGGGAGAGCGGAGCGTGCCTGCGGGTCGCATTGCCTGACCGCCTCGGTGATCTGTCATCCCTGTGAGACTCCCGGTGATACGGACGCCTGGTGATGTGAGTGTTCGGTGTCGATACGAAAGCGCACAGGTGTACCAGGATGCAGGATGCTCGTCAGTTGCGCCTGCGTTTCCAAGGAACGGGACTTCCGGTTCTAACCGGCCAGCACGGCTGGACAGATGGTCACTTCCCGTTGCACCCTGCCGGTGATGCAGCAGGCAAGGGCGGACAGGGATGTTTGACGTCCTGATGGTTGAAGACAACCCGGCCGACGTCCTGCTGATGGAACTGGCTCTGGAAGACTTCCTTCCTGAGTTGACGCTGCATGTGGTCGCGGATGGCGTGGAAGCCCTGGCCTTCCTGAACCGCCACGCACCTTATGAGCGTACTCTCCGCCCGAAACTGGTGTTGCTTGACGGGAACACGCCCCGTATGGATGCCGTGGATGTGCTGACCGCTCTCAGGCAGGACAACGCCTTCAAGGACTTGCCGGTGTTGATGTTTACCGGGTCCGCGGCCGAGGCGGACATGCAGAAATGCCTGGAGGCGGGAGCCACCGATTACATCACGAAACCTATGGGTGTGGAGGCGTACACCGAGGTGGTACACCGGACGCTCGGCTTCTGGGCTGCCAGGATGGGCTCCGCTTGACGCTCAAGCTCATTTCCAGATTCGCAGGACGTCATTCAGAAGCGGAGGCATCTGCGGGGAAAGCATTGAGCCGGTGGAACACCAGCTCCTGACAGCGCAGTGGCCCCCGGCCAGGGATCAGCGCCTGAACCCTGGAACCACTGCGTCGTCCTCAGCTGGCTCGCAGGCGCTCCATCACTGCCAGGGCAGCCTCCCGCACCTGATGAAGTGCCTCGGGCTGCACGGGCGCGTTCTTGTAGAGCCTGCGGAGGGTCCGGATTTCAGGAAGAAGATCGTGGCGCCCGGCGGTTGTGACAGCGATCTGAGCGTCGATCACCGCCCGAACGGCTGTCACCTTGATGGAACTGGTTTCACACATAACACTCATTGGACGACACGTTTGCTGATGCCTGGAAGCACTGAGCTGATCAAGTATTTACGATTCGGGGGGTGCTGATGCTTCATAACAGCGAGGTACCTCGCCTCGTGATCTATCCGCTGGGGCTCATTCCATTTCGATTTCAGCTTCTAGGTTCACTGAAGTGAGGAAGATCACACGTGGTGTCGTGAGAACGCGCGCCAGCCCCTCCGCATCAGACGAGGGCCAACCATGCCCGTGGAGACGGCGCAGCTCGCGCATGTCATGCCGACCGGCGTGGGCATCAGGTCAACCCTGCGGGTCCAACAGCCACGCATGATAACAGGGTGCTCATTCGGCCTGAACCCGTGGTCAGGGTGATTCGAGTGATGCTCACAGCATGAACGGAGTGAGCCGGGTACTCTCTGGTATGACTGACAGCCATAAGCCCGAGGGAAAGCTGTTGACCGAGGACGAGGTCAGCAACGTGGACCTGCAATTCATGGGACGCACAGATGAACACCGCGACGCGCTCAAGGATGCCGGTGCGGAAGCCAAGCTCGCTGACGAATACGAGGACCGCGGGCTGGACAAGCAGGATGTGTCCTCGAATGGCAGCATGATTACGAGTGACCCGGCCAGTACCACCCCGGGTCATGACACCTCCGAAGACACCTGAACAGTGTCGGATCGGCGGGCGTCAGTTCAGCCATCTGATCAGTGGAGAGGCCAGCGGGACGAGCAGTGGGAGAACGGGGCAGCGGCCCGAAGGCACCTCGAGCAGCCAGGGAACAAGGTCAAGGCAGCGTCAGCCTTCTTTCAGAGGCACTCTCGACGAGAGGCCAGGGAGGGGCGCATGCAGGATGACCTGGGTTGGGAGTTGCATCAGCAGCAGATGGCTGCGGGGCTGACCGTGTGTGTGGCTGATTGTCAGGCGCGCTGCTCGATGATGCGTTTGCGCGCCAGCACAATGACGGGAGGCAGATGGACGTCTGGTTTGACTTGCATGTTCTCGGTGAACAGCACCAGGTTACTTCGCGCCGGGTTCAGGGCGCTCGGGTAACGCAAGCCATCCAGGCCCGCAGGAGCTGTATGACCGCGGCGTGTTCTTCCACGAAACCATTGTCGGCGCCTGCCACAATCCCTTTTTCGTTGATGCCCTGCGGCGGATCAACCGGATCCGGCGGCTCCTGGCCTACCGGTCGACCCAGGACCGCCGGCGTTACGTACCCCAGTCGGAGGAGCACCTGGAAATCCTGGAGTTGCTGCAACAGGGCCGGAATGCCGAGGCCGCCCGCCGCCTGGAAGTGCATCTGTCCCACGTGATCGAAAACCTGGATGAAATCCGGCCGCTGCTCCAGTAGACACGTGCCGCGGCGTGGACTTCACGCATACTTGCGACTCCCGGCGCATACCGCGCTATAATGCTCAGCATCAAAGGCGACCCGGAGGTCGCTTTTTTCGTTGATTTGCGTATAAGCGACGGAGAGGCAGCCGGTCCCACAGAGCAGGGAGCTTCCAGCAGTGGCCGGAGCCAGGGCAGCCGGCGTATTCCCGTTGATCGCGGGTGTTCTGTGACTCACGTCGGCACCCGGTTCATCATCGGGTATCACGTCAGCCAGGTCGGTACGCCATGCTGGCAGGTGACACTTCGAAATCATGACTGGCCGGGCTGTCTTCCGTGTTCAACACCTGGGGCAGAGCCGGGTCGTTCATTCGTGTCTCCTTACCCGACTTTGCTGGAGACGGCGCCGCGCGGTGCCGCGCAGCTCTGCCGGGCAATCAGCTCGGCCGGGAAGACCTGGCTGGTGACGGTCTGGCCTTCCAGGAGGGCGATCATGTTCCGGGCAGCCGCCACAGCCATGTCCTGAACGGGTTGCGCGACAACGGTGACCGGAGGGGTGACCAGGGACGTCCAGGAGTAATCATCAAAGGTGATCAGGCTGATGTCGTCCGGGATCTGCCAGCCGCGCTCCCGGATGGCGCGGAAGGCGCCGATGCCCTGGGTGCCGTTCAGGGCGATGATCGCGGTGGGTGGGGTGGGCAGGGCCATCAGTTCATGGGTGAGGCGGAAGGCGGTCTCCTCGGTAAGGAGGGTGACGCGCTGATATTCCGGGCGGACACTCAGGCCCAGTTCGGCCATGATGGCGGGGAAGGCGTGACTGCGGGCTTCGGGGTGAATCTGCGGGTGGTAGGTGCCGAGCGCGGCGATGTCCCGGTGGCCGAGCGAGTGGAGGTACTGTACGGCCTGTCTGGTGGCGCCAACGTGGTCGACGTTGACGTGTGGGTAAGGGCTGCCTGGGGGGACGTAGTCGTATTCCAGGATATGAACGCCTTTGGACACCAGGCGGTGGACGTAGGCGCGACTTTCCGGTCCGTAACCGGGGCGCAGCAGGATGCCGGCCACACGCTGGCCGTACAGGCGCTGGAGTTCGTTGACTTCGCGGGCGGCGGCGTACTCGATTTCCGTGATGATCAGGGTGTACCCGGCTTCGCTGAGGGTCCGGCTGACGGTTCGTGCGAACTCCGCGAAAAAGGGCTCGACGATGCTGGCGACGGTCAGGCCGATGGTGCGGCTCTGTCCGCCCCGGAGGCTGCCGGCGCGTTGGTCCGGTTCGTACTCCAGGGACTGGACGGCGGCCTGAACCCGGGCCAGGGTGTCCGGCGTGAGTTTGTCAGGTTCCCGCAGGGCGCGTTTGGCGGTGGTGGGTGAGACGCCAGCGAGGCGCGCGACGTCTTGGATGGTGGCCACGGGGCCATTTTAGGCGCATTCGTGGTCAAGAGGTAGTGGACGCAATGGCCTCGTGTCCATGACTGTACTCGGTCAAATTTTTCGACAGGTAGACAGCGGCACCAAAGCTATGTTTCAATAATGGCCACGAGACCATCAAGAGTTGAGAGGGAATCCGCCCTCCCCCGCCATGAAGCGACGCCACGCCGGCCGTCCCTTCGCCTGCCGCCCCGCAGTCCCAGGAGGATCCACCATGAAGAGACTCGCCCTGCTCAGCCTCACCCTGTGCACCAGCGCCCACGCCGCCAGCACCATCACCATCGCGACCGTCAACAACCCCGACATGGTCACCATGCAGCGGCTCACGCCCGAGTTCAACAAGAAATACCCCGACATCAACGTGCGATGGGTTGTCCTCCCGGAAAACGAACTGCGCCAGAAGGTCACGCTGGACGTCGCCAGCAACGCAGGAAGCTACGACATCGCCACCGTCGGCACCTACGAAGTGCCCATCTGGGCCAAGAACGGCTGGCTTAAACCCCTCAACCCGCTCTTCAGCAAGAACGCCAGCATCACCCGCGCCTACGACCTGAACGACGTCCTCGAACCCGTCCGCAAAGGCCTGTCCTACCAGGGGCAACTGTACGCGCTGCCGTTCTACGCCGAAAGCAGCATGACGTACTACAACAAGGACCTGTTCCGCAAAGCCAAGCTGACCATGCCCGCCAACCCCACCTGGCAGCAGATCCAGACCTTCGCCTCCAAAGTCCACAACCCCTCCCAGGGCGTGTACGGCGTGTGCCTGCGCGGCCTGCCCGGCTGGGGCGAGAACATGGCCCTGTTCAGCACCATGGTGAACACCTTCGGTGGCCGCTGGTACGACCAGAACTGGAACGCCCAGGTGAACAGCGCCGCCTGGAAGAACGCCATGACCTTCTACGTGAACCTCCTGAAACGCTACGGCCCTCCCGGCGCGACCAGCAACGGCTTCACCGAGAACCTCACCCTGATGAGCCAGGGCAAGTGCGGCATGTGGGTCGACGCGACTGTCGGTGCCGGCTTCCTCAAGGACCCCGCCGCCAGCAAAATCGTCAAGTCCGTCGGGTTCGCCAACGCTCCCACGGGTCCCGGCACGCCCCGCGGCAGCAACTGGCTGTGGTCCTGGAGCCTCGCCGTCCCCAAGAGCACCAAGCAGGAAGACGCTGCCTTCAAGTTCATCACCTGGGCGACCTCCAAGGAATACATCGCGCTCGTCGCGAAAACCAAAGGCACCTGGGCCGCGGTGCCTCCTGGCACCCGCACCAGCACCTACACGAACGCCAACTACAAGAAAGCTGCCGGGGACTTCGCGCCCATCGTGCTCAGCTCCATCAAACGCGCCGATCCTACCCGCCCCACCAAGGACCCGGTCCCGTACACCGGCATCCAGTTCGTCGGCATCCCGCAGTTCCAGGCGCTCGGCACGCAGGTCGGCCAGTAACTCGCCGGCGCCCTGAGCGGCCAGACCAGCATCGACCAGGCCCTCAAGCAGGCGCAGGCCGCCGCTGCCCGCGTGGCCACCGAGGGCGGTTACAAGAAGTAAGGCGCCCGCACGCGTCCAAGTCAACCTGAGGCGCGGGGCCGGTGGTGGTTCAGATCAGTTGCCACGACCGGCCCCGCGCCTTCCCTGAGGAGACCTCATGACCACGGTCACGCCCCCCTACACCGCCACGCACGTCCCCCCCGCCCGCAAGCGTGGCCTGCGCGTCACGCCCGCCGTCCTGATCTGGCCCGCGATGCTGTACCTGATCCTCACGACCCAGGTGCCGTTCTTCATGACGGTGTACTACTCGTTCTTCCGGTACAACCTCGTCGATCCCAGCAGCCGGCCCTTCATCGGCGTGCAGAATTACGTCACGCTGCTGACCGACCCGCAGAACCTGCGCATCCTGGGTAACACCGTGCTGCTCGCCGGCGGCAGCCTGCTCCTGACCCTGATCCTCGGCGGGGCCCTCGCGCTGCTGCTCAACCGGCAGTTCGCCGGCCGCGCCCTGCTGCGCACGCTGATGATCAGCTCGTTCCTGGTCATGCCGATCGTCACGGCCGTCATCTGGAAGAACATGCTGCTCAACCCGGTGTTCGGTTTCTTCTCCTGGGTGGTCGCCAGCCTGGGGGGTCAGCCGGTCGACTGGCTCGCGCAGTTCCCGATGGCCAGCGTGATCGCCATGGTCACCTGGGAATGGACGCCCTTCGCCATGCTGATCCTCCTGACCGGCCTCCAGAGCCTGCCTGACGACCAGATCGAAGCCGCCCGGCTCGACGGCGCCAGCCCCATGCAGGAATTCCGGCACATCGTGCTGCCGCATTGGATGCAGGCCATCCAGGTGGTCGTGCTGATGGAGACCATCGCGCTGCTTCAGGTGTACGGCGAGATCTACGGCTCCACCTCCGGAGGCCCCGGTGTGGCCACCACCAATCTGCCGTACTTCATCTACCAGAAGGCCTTCGCCGAGTACAACATCGGCCTGGCGAGCGCCGCGGGCGTGATCACGGTGATCCTCACCAACATCCTGGCCGTGTACCTGCTCAAACTCATCAACCGCTCCACCAGCAGCCGGGGAGGCTGACATGACTGCCACACCCTTCACCCGTAACGTCAGTGACCGCCACCGCGTCCGCAACATCCTGCTGACCGTCCTCACGTACCTGCTCGCCGCGGCCTTCCTGTTCCCGCTGGTGTGGATGTTCATGGCGGCCTTCAAGACCGAAGCGCAGGCCTTCGCCGCTCCACCCGTGTTCAGCTTCATGCCCATCCTCGACAACTTCGAACGGGCCCTGCCCGGCTACCTGCCCGCCCTGAAAAACAGCCTGATCGCCGCGGTCGGCTCGACCATCCTGGCGTTCATCCTGGGCCTGCCGGCCGCGTTCGCGCTCGCCGTGTACCCCCCCCGCCGCGCCCAGGGCATCCTGACCTGGATGCTCAGCACCAAATTCATGCCGGCCGTCGGGGTGATCGTGCCGCTCTTCCTGCTGTTCCGCAACATGCAGCTGCTCGACACCCTGCCGGGTCTGATCCTGATGTACACCACCATGAACCTGCCGCTGGTCGTGTGGATGATGCACTCGTACATGACCGAGATTCCCTTCGCCATCTACGAGGCCGCCAAGGTCGACGGCGCCACCGTGGGCCAGGAGTTCTTCCGGATCGCCCTGCCACTCTCGACTCCCGGCATGGCCGCCACCGCCCTGCTGTGTCTGATCTTCGCGTGGAACGAGGTGTTCTTCGCGCTGAACCTGACGAGTTCCAACGCGGCGCCGCTGAGTGTGTTCATCGGGTCGTTCAAGACGAGCATGGGCCTGTTCTGGGCGCAGCTGAGCGCCGCAGCCGTCCTGACGGTGCTGCCGGTGCTGATCTTCGGCTGGGTCGCCCAGCGCCAGCTGGTCCGGGGCCTGAGCTTCGGCGCCGTGAAGTAAAGCCGGGAGGGGGCGAGGGCGCCGGTCCACCCGGAACATCCGGGCCTCCTCCGCCCGTTTCCCGCCCCTCTTCGGCAACCTTCCCAAGTCTTCCCACGTTCGATGGAATCCGGAGTTCCCATGACGGTCAAACTGAACGCCTCCACCCTCGCCACCCTGGACCGCAGCGTCGCCGTCCCCCACTACGACCCCACACAACTGAAGTCCGGCATCGTTCACTTCGGGGTGGGTGCCTTTCACCGCGCCCATCAGGCCATGTACCTCGACCGCCTGCTGAACACCGCGGCCAGCTCCGAATGGGCCATCTGCGGCGTGGGTCTGCTGCCAGGTGACGCCCGCATGCGTGACGTCCTCACCGCGCAAGACCACCTGTACACCCTCGTCACCCGCTCCCCGGAGGGACACTCAGAAGCGCGCGTCATCGGCGCCATCCGCGAGTACCTGTACGCGCCGGACAGCCCCGAAGCGGTCCTGGCGAAACTGGCTGACCCCGCCACCAAAATCGTCTCCCTGACCATCACTGAAGGTGGCTACGGCATCAACAACGCCACCGGGGAATTTGACCCCTCCACGCCGGACCTCCAGCATGACCTGACCGCAGGTGCCGTGCCCCGCTCCGTCTTCGGGTTCATCACCGAGGGCCTGCGCCGGCGGCAGGAACGCGGCATAGCGCCCTTCACGGTGATGTCCTGCGACAACATGCAGGGCAACGGTCACGTCACTGCCCGCGCCTTCATCAGCTTCGCCCGACTGAAAGACCCGCAGCTGGGCGAATGGATCTCGCAGCACGTGGCCTTTCCCAACTCGATGGTGGACCGCATCACGCCCGTCACCACCCCGCAGGTCCAGCAGGACGTGACCGACCAGTACGGGATTGACGACGCCTGGCCCGTCGTAGCCGAGTCCTTCACCCAGTGGGTTCTGGAGGACACCTTCACGCTGGGCCGCCCGCCCCTCGAACAGGTGGGCGTGCAGGTCGTGCGTGACGTGGAACCGTACGAGCTGATGAAGCTCCGGCTGCTCAACGCCTCGCATCAGGCCATGGGCCACCTGGGCCTGCTGGCCGGGTACACCTACGCGCACGAAGTCTGCCAGGACCCCCTCTTCGTGGACTTCCTGATGGGGTACATGACGGAGGAAGCGACCCCCACCCTGCACCCCGTGCCGGGAGTGGACCTCGCGGCGTACCGGGAGCAGCTCATCGCGCGTTTCTCCAGCACCGCCATTCAGGACACCCTTGCCCGACTGGTGGTCGAAGGATCCGAACGCATCCCGAAATTCCTGCTTCCCGTCGTCCGGGAGCGCCTCGCCGCGGGAGGATCCGTGGACCGCTCGGCCCTGGTGGTGGCCGCCTGGAGCCGGTACGTCGCCGCCACGCACGAGGGACGCTACCCCGCCCTGGTCGATCCCCGCGCTGAAGCCCTGACGGCCGCCGCGGTCCGTGACACCCAGCGGCCGGGAGCGTTCCTCGAACTTCAGGACATTTTCGGGAACCTCGGGCAGCAGACGGTGTTCCGCACGGCGTACCTGAATGCACTCGAAGTCCTGGACACCCACGGTCCCCTCGGGGCACTCCAGGCGATCGCGCCGCACCAGCCGTCCCCCATCTCTCCAGCCAAGTCCGAGGCTGCTCACCCTCAACCGGGCCGCAGCACCCCGGCGCATAAGGAAGCCCCATGACTTCTACTGAGCTCCCCCACGCTCCTGCCCGTTCCTCCCGCACCAGTGTTCTGCACGGCATTCGTGACCTGCGGTGGGAGACCCGCGACGTCGGTGTTCCCGGTCCCCGCGAGGTGCGCGTGCGCGTGCGCCGCATCGGGGTGTGCGGCAGTGACATCCACTACTACACCCACGGCAAGATCGGCCAGTACGTGGTGGACGCGCCCCTGATCCTCGGCCATGAAGTGATGGGCGTGGTCGACGCCGTCGGTGAAGGCGTCACCCGGGTCAAGGCCGGCGACCGGGTCGCCCTGGAACCCGGGTACCCCTGCCGGCGCTGCGCGTACTGCAAACGCGGCGAGTACAACCTCTGCCCGGATATGACCTTCATGGCCACGCCGCCCGTTCACGGCGCGCTGTCCGAGCATGTGATCTGGCCGGATGATTTCGTGTTCCTACTCCCGGACAGCCTGAGTGACGACGCGGGCGCCCTGATCGAACCGCTCGCGGTAGGCGTGTGGGCTGCCCGCAAGGGAGAGGTCACCCCAGGGCAGAGTGTCGCGGTCTTTGGGGCTGGTCCGATCGGGTGCACCACACTGCAAGCTGCCAAGGCTGCCGGCGCGACCACCCTGATCGCGGTGGATTTGGAGGATTTCCGGCTGGACCTGGCCCGTCAGGTGGGCGCCACCCACACGATCAACGCCCGGCATGAGGACCCCATCGGGCGGATTCGGGAAATTACCCGTTCAGACCTGCCTGAGTCGCATGCCGGCGTGGACGTGGCGTTCGAGACGGCCGGAAGCCTGCCCACCACCCGCCTGAGCCTCGCCGCGCCCCGCCCGGGAGGCTCGACCGTCCTGGTGGGGTTGCCGCCGGATCCGGAGGTCAGCCTGGACATCGTGTCCGCCGCCAGCCGGGAAGTGACCATCCGGGGCGTGTTCCGGTACGCCAACTGCTACCCCGCGGCCATCGCCCTCGTGGAAAGCGGGGCGGTGAACCTCGACACGCTGGTCACGCACCGGTACACGTTCGACCAGACGCCTGAGGCGTTCGAATTCGCGGATCGCGAGAAGCGCACCAGCATGAAGGTGATGATCGACGTTGGCTGAGCGGTCCCCGCCTCCCTCTCCTGGAGCCGTGCCGGAAGGCCTGCCACTCATCGTGAGTGCAGGGGAGGCGCTGACGGATCTGGTGACGGCGGGCGGGCCGCACTGGAACGCCCATCCGGGTGGAGCCGGCTGGAATGTCGCCCGGGCCTGCGCCCGGTTGGGTGTCCGGACCGCGTTCGCCGGAGCGGTGGGGCAGGACAACTTCGGTGATGACCTCGTCCGCGAGAGTGCCCTGGCGGGGGTGGACCCGCGGTTCCTTCAGCAGGTCCCCGCCCCGACCCTGATGGCGGTCGTGTATCAGCTGGACCCGCCGGCGTACCGCTTTCTGGGGGAAGGCAGCGCGGACCTCCACTTTGATCCCGGGAGGCTCCCGGAGGGCTGGATGAGAGCGGCGCGGTGGCTTCACGTCGGGGGGATCAGCCTGAGTCGCTGGCCCCTGGCGGACACGTTGCTGACGTTGATCCAGTCCGCCCGGGCGGCGGGCGTGCGGGTGAGTTTTGACCCGAATGCCCGCATCACCCACCGCCATCCGGAGTACCCCAGGGTGTTCGAAACGGTGATCCGGCAGGCGGACCTGGTCAAGCTCAGCGATGAGGACCTCCAATTTTTCTTCCCGGACCAGCCTGAGGACGACGTGGTGCGTCACCTGCGTGCCCTGAATCCGGAGTGTCCCATCGTCATCACGCGTGGGGCGCAGGGCGCGACCTTACTGCACCCAGCGGGTCACCTTGACCTCCCAGCCGTTCCAGTGCAGGTCGTGGATACGGTTGGCGCGGGGGATGCGCTGTGCGCCGGGATGCTGGTGAGTGCCACCACCCGGCTGGAAGCAGCGTGGGCAGACCACCTTCAGATGGGCTTGCAGGCGGCCGCGGCGGCCTGTCGCCGTGCTGGAGCTTACGCCCCCACCCAGGCTGACCTCTCCGCGCTGGTCGCTCAGGTCGGGTCAGGCCACCTGGAATGAAAAGCCATCAGTCTTCCTGGCGAAGGGAAGTGACGATGCACGACCCTACACTTTTGTGCCCTTCCCGCCGGACTCCTCCGGGATGACTTCATCTTTCTCTTCCCTCTCGCGGCGGCCGGTCCTGGTACTGCTCGCCTTCCTGGCTTTCTTCAGTCTGGGACTGCCGGATGGCCTGCTGGGCGTTTCGTGGCCTTCAATCCGCAGTTCCTTTGACGTGCCCCTCGGCGCCCTGGGCCTGCTGGCTTCCTTCGCGACCGCCGGGTACCTCACCGCCAGTTTCCTCAGTGGCCGGATCCTGCGTGTCCTGCCGATCGGCAGCATGCTGGCCCTGTCGACGCTGGCCGCCGCCCTCGCCCTGCTCGGCTTCGCCCTGACCTCCTACTGGCCCGTACTGCTGGCTTTCAGCTTCATCGCCGGACTTGGCGGGGGGGCCATCGACGCGGGCCTGAACGCCTACGGGGCTGTGCACTTCAGCGCCCGCACCCTCAACTGGCTGCACGCCTCCTGGGGCCTGGGCACCACCATGGGACCGCTGATCGTCACGGGCGTCCTGACTTCCGGGAACGTGTGGCGCTGGAGTTACGTCATCGTGGGCGGCACCCAACTGCTGCTCGCTCTCACGTTTTTCTTCACCCGTCAGCGCTGGGTGGATGGGGTAAAAGCGAGTGAGGCGCACACCCCGCCTGTTCCCGCCGCGCGCACGCGGGACACCCTGCGCCGTCCGGTCGTGTGGCTGGGCATGCTCACCTGCTTTCTGTACGGCGGTGTGGAAGTGGCCACCGCGCAGTGGAGCTACTCGCTGCTCACCCTCGGCCGCGCGGTTCCCGAAACCACCGCCGGGCTGTACGTGAGCCTGTACTGGGGGAGCCTGATGGCCGGACGGATTCTGTTCGGCGTGGTGGCCCACCGGGTGTCGCTGGTTTCTACGCTGCGGTGGTGCCTGATCGCCAGTGTGGCTGGTGCAGTGCTGTTCTGGCTCGAACCGACCCAATGGCTTTCCACCGCTGGGCTGATGATGCTCGGCTTGTTCTTCGCGCCCATCTTCGCGTCACTGATCAGCCTGACCCCGATGCGGGTGGGTGCAGCACACGCGAACAGCGCCATCGGCTTTCAGATCGCCGCCGGTGGCCTGGGCGGCGCGGCCCTCACTGCGCTGATCGGCGTGATCACCCGTTGGGCGGGCCTGGAAGCGATCGGGTTCTCTATTGTCATCGCTGCGGTGCTGCTGCTGGCCGTGTACGAAGGCTTGACGCGGGCCGGGCGCCAGGAACCGGTGCTGGAGACCGTCCCGGGGTAAATGCCGCTCTCGGGCGCCCGCCCTGCCGAGTGGATGAACCAGCCGCGTGGTGCAGGCCCAGCAGTTGGTGAAGTCAGTCCCATCTGTCATCCGTTGCGTGCTGTTCGGAGGTTGTCATGAGCGAGTCCTTGCTCCCCGAGTGGGTACGTACCCTGCTGGCAGAGCGCTACCCTTACCCGCCCCGCCGGGATGAACCCATGAGCCTGGTCTGGAAACACGTGGTGCTCCGCCCACCCACGTCTTCCCCCGCAGACAGTGGCCCACCCGCTCCACTCTCCGCATTGCTGGCTCCTCCACTTCTGCCACTGGATCAGCAGCACATCCAGTCGCGCGTGTCGACACGCCGGAAACCATGAGGACGCGCGGACAGTGGAGAGCCTGCGTGAGGTGGTCACGGGGTGATCCGGACCGTGAGAGGGGTGGGATTCGCGCTCGGAACTCCACGCTGACCAGATACTGTCATACGTGCTCACCGCCGCTTCACCCTACAGCCAACTGAGGCCCATCGCTAAAGCCAGGCACGCAGGGCGGGACACAGAGGCCTGAAAGAATCAGGGTGTAGCGCAGGCGAGACGGCGGTACCATCGTTGTCGCTCAGCTGAGTTCGACCTCCAGAACGGGCTGTCCAACTCCATGCTTGTGTAGTGCGCACCTGCCGCAGACGGCCAACTTGTCCGCACCATGCGTGCTGCACGTAAAAAGTCCCTGTCAATCACCGCTCTACAAAATTGCCCTCTCCACCAAGGAAGTGCCATGTCTTCTCCCTCCGTTCGAACCGTCCCTCCCACTCCGGCATCGCACCTTCTGGGGGTGGGCCTGCTGCTCTTTGTTGCCTTCGTGTGGGGCACCATGTTCGTGGTGGTGAAAAACCTGACCACCGTGCTGAGCACCGCCGAACTCATGACCTGGCGGTATGTCCTCGCGGCCTTGCCGCTGCTGCCCTTCCTGCGTCACGCCACCTCACCCCATCTCTGGCGGCATGGCGCTGTCATTGGCGTGCTGTTGTTCGTCGTCGTCAGCACCCAGACAGCTGGTCTGGCGTTCACCACGGCCAACCGTGCCGCGTTCATCACTGGCCTCGCGGTGATTCTGGCACCGCTGGCTACCGCGTTTCTGGCGCGTCAGCGGGTGCCCTCAGCGGTCTGGATTGGGGCGGTCCTGTGCCTCGTGGGCCTGGCCTTTCTCTCTCTCGAGGGCACCCCTCTCAACATCGGCGACGCACTGGTGCTCGGCACGGCCGTGAGCTACACCGCTTACGTGCTGTTCCTGGGAAAGGTCGCTCACCTCCACGCGGCGCTGACCTTAACCACCATCAGCATCCTGACGAACGCCCTGCTGAGCGCCGTATGGATGTTCGGGCAGGCATCCCTCGCCGCCACCCCGCTTCACCTGCCGCCAGTGAGCACCTGGGGGGCGCTGGTGTTTGTCAGTCTGATCGGCACGGTGGGGATGTACCTGTGTCAGATTCACGGCCAGCGCCGGGTCAGTCCCAGCGAGACCGTGATCATTCTGTCGCTGGAGCCGCTGTTCACCGTGCTTGCCTCCTTGGTGTTCCTGCATGAGGCCATTGGTCTACGCGGCATGCTTGGCGCGGTGCTGATGATCGGCGGACTGCTTTACAGCCAGCTTGTGCCGATGGCCAACGCAAGAAAGGCAGGGCAGGACACCTGAGCTTGAATCAGCAGGTGGCTGGGAGTGGAGGCCGGGATGTGGGGGTCACGCAGATGGCGACCGGAAAGTCAGCGGGGAAATGGGCCGCGAGGTCGAGGAGCGGCCTGGTTCCACCTGCTCAAGTGCCAACGACAATCAGCCTGTGCACAAGCATTTCTCATTGTGCAGTGACAATGCAGTCAGAGGATTGCTGTGTGCCTGAAATGGATGGTGAAAGGCTTTCCGCGCTCAGCGGGGGGCACTCCTGAGCGCTTGACTCTGGTTGTCCCTTCAGGCGGACTGGAGGAGGGCCTGAAGCCGTGCGAAGGCAGGCGTGGCCTGGTATGCCCGGAGGGCCTCCGTGAAGGCTCGCAGGTGTGGCAACCCGGTCCGCCCCGGCTTGATCGCGATGCCCAGCACGCGCGGCAGAGGGACCGGCAGGGGATGAACCATCAGGTTCTCCCGCAGGGGCAACACGGCCAGCCGGGGCATCACGGCGAGACCCAGGCCGTGTTCCACCATCGACAGCATCACTTCATCCTCGGCAATCTCCTGCACCACCATGTCAGGTGGAAGGAAGCTCTGGAGGTGGCGGTGCACGGTCGCGTTGCAGGCGTGCTCCTGGGGGAACAGCAACAGGGGCTGAGCCTGAAGCATATCCGCAGTCAGTGGACCAGCCTGGTGGGAACGGGGGCACACGACCACGTAATCGTCGTGAATGACGGGTTGGGTCAACAGCGGGGTCTGGGCGCTCAGCTCGAGAAAAGCGACGTCGGCCCGGCCGTCCTGCACGAGCTGCTCTCCACCCTCGCCGAGCGTGCCGTCCAGGATTCGGACCTGGAGTCCCGGGTGGCGGCGGCGCAGCAAAGCCAGGATGGGAGGCAGCAGGTGCACGCCCAGGCTGCGGAAGGTCGCCACGGTCAGCGTTCCTTCCAGTGCGCGGCGTTCGTCCACGGCCAGCGCGAAGTCTTCACTGTGGTGTACGGTCAGCCGTGCGTGAGGCAGCGCACGCTCCCCGGCCGGCGTGAGGGTAATGCCCCGGGGGGACCGCTGGAACAGGGGCTGACCATGCAGCTGCTCCAGCGCCTGCACACTTTCACTGACACTGCTGGGGGACAGGCCGAGGACCACAGCAGCCCGCCCGAAACTGCCAGATTCTGCCGCAGCGACGAAGGCGCGCAGTTGAATCAGGGTGGCCGTGGCGGGCATGGTTCACTGTACTGCCGGGTCCCCGGAAGTTCCGATGACTGTCCATGCGAGTCTCGGATGTTGCCCCGTAGGCAAGCGAGGAGCCCTCACCGACACTGAGCGGCATGCTTCGTCTCGCCACACCGCTTCCCGTCCTGCCGGCTGTGCCGGCCCTGTTGTTGTCGGTGCTCAGCGTGCAGGGCGGAGCGGCCATCGCCAAGGGCGTGTTCCCGCTGATGGGAGCAGTAGGCACGACGGGACTGCGAATCGGGCTGTCAGCCGTGATCCTGCTGCTGGTGTTCCGGCCGGCCCTGAAGACGTTGACGGCCGCGCAGTGGCGGGCAGTGCTGCCGTACGGGGTGGTGCTGGGCACCATGAACCTGCTGTTCTACCTCTCCCTGGCACGCATCCCCCTGGGGCTGGCCGTGACCCTGGAGTTCGTCGGGCCTCTGTTGCTGGCGGTCTCGGGATCACGCCGGGCGCTGGATGTGATCTGGGTGCTGTTCGCCGGGGTGGGTGTGGCGATGATCACGCCCTGGAGTGGCGGGGGCACGGATGGTCTGGGCATGCTGCTGGCCCTGCTGGCTGGAGGGTGCTGGGCGGCGTACGTGCTGCTGGGCAGCCGGGTGTCTGAGGTGATGCCCAGTGGCACCGGCGTGGCGGTCGGGATGGTGGTGGCCACGCTGACGGTGGCGCCGTTCGTGCTGCTGTCTGGAGACCTGAGTCACCTGACGCCTGGGTTGCTGGTGACGGGTGCTGCGCTGGCGGTGCTGTCGAGTGCAGCGCCGTTCACGCTGGAACTGGTGGCGTTGCGTACCCTGCCGTCGCGGACCTTCAGCGTGCTGCTGAGCCTGGAACCGGCGGTGGCAGCGATCTGTGGGGTGGTGTTCCTGCATGAGGTGCTGGCACTCAGCGGCTGGGTCGCGGTGACACTGGTCGTGGTGGCCAGTGCGGGCACCGCTCTCACGACCCGGACCCCGCGGGCTCCTGACCAGAGCGATAAAGTCCTGTAAACGTGAGGATGTATTGCTAAAGCATCCCCATTCCTCCTCACCCCACCTCACTCCTCTCCCCTTCCCGCACCAGCACACGCCCAGGCAGAGCATCAATGAGATCAGGGAAGGTGGGGAAGAATGCGAGCACCAGAAGCGAGTAAGTCACTTCCATGTGTTCGCTCATCAATGAGCCGGAGCCACTACCCGGCAGCGACGGTCGAGTCCTCCAACAGGCTGTCGTACGCCAACGTCGCAGCGAGAGCCATCACCAGGGGAGGGGCGTCGCCCGTCAGGCTGACATCCGCGCCAATCCTCTCCCCGCCCAACCGCCCTTTCACCCCATCGTCCGTGATCGTGAGCATCACGTCAAAACCACTCATCAGTCCACCGCAACGCCCAGCCACACTGCTGCCGCTGGCGGTCAGGTCGACGTTCCTGCCCAGCATCCCGCCTCCCAAGCGACCGGACAGGGTATGGTCGCCCAGCGCAAGGTTGACATCGTGGCCAATTTTCGAGCCACCAAGCCGTCCTGTGATCTGCGTTCTTGTGATCTGGAGCCTCAGGTCACGGCCGACATGCATCCCGCCAATCCTTCCTTTGAGCTGGTCGCTGGTGCCGCTGAGTTTCACGTCATAGCCCTGGGAACGGCCACCCACCCGACCCGTCACGGTTGTCATGTGAACAGTGTTTCATAAGCAGCGCAGTCGCAGACGGCGTCAAGCTGCTGGGGGAGGCCTGCCACCAGTTCGAGGTGGCGAGTTCCGGACATCCGGGCTGACGGGGACGAGCCAATTCGTCACGAACGAGATAGATTGCCCCGGCAAGGGCTGACAGAGGAAATCGCGTTTCACACCCCGGGTGCTGCGGTACGCGTCACAGGTTGGAAAGCTACTCAGGACCCCACTGCCAGACGCCAGCTCCACGGCGAGAGGCCACCGGAGCTGGAGCCCGACAAATCTTCTCCCCGACCGCCGGGAGCGCGACTAGACTTCAGCCATGACTGAGGCTGTGACTCCCGCCTTGATGACGCTGCGACGGGATTAGCGTGTCGCGCTGGCCGTAGCCGCATCCGGGTTCCTGCTCAACCTCACGTTCGGCGTCACCCACCGCAGTTCCACCTCATGGACCCAGAACGCCGGTAGGGACGAGTCCGTAAGCTTCGGCTCGTCGCCGCCGATCATTACGTCCGGCTGGCGGGTGGACTTCCTGGACCTGGCGCTGTGCGCGCTCGCCCTGACCCTGGCCGTGCGCGCACGCCGCGCGTTTCTGGAAGGCGCGCAGACCTCCCACCTGCCGCCCGCCGAGCAGTGGTGGTGGCTGGGCGTCCTGGCGGTGACTGGCATCAAACTGCTGATGGCCGTGCGGCTCTACGGGTAGATGCCGTGCCACCGCAAGACGATGTGCCCGTACTCCGTTCCATGCAAAGGCGTACGAAAAGGGCGGGTGGACATGAGGTCCACCCACTTGGGCACTCCTCCTGCACCACAGCCGGGAGTCAACCCCGACCGTCTGCTCGGTCTTCACCAGGGCCCATCACCCCTCCGTCGCGTAGACGCTTTCATCTGCGGCGGTCTGTACTGCCGGCGCGGTGGCGTCGTACGTAGTGGGAAGCGCCGGGCCGTACGCAGGTTCACGTTCCGGATAAAAGTAAGGCCTGTGGCTCCGGGATTTCCGTCTCCAGGAAGGTTCATCAGAACCAAGGTGTCCCAGTAGAACGCAAACGCCCTCACGCCTGCCTGGACCTTGCGGTACTGTCAGGCATGAGCCTCGTTCTTCTTGCTGCGGCCCTGAGCTCAAGTGGGACCATGTCAGAACCACAGGCGGCTACGACATTGACGTTCGAGTGCGGTCCGTCGCTGCACTTCACTCAGAAGCTGCGGTGCAGGACACCAGAGGTGCAGTCCTTGCCCGAGTGGAGCCAACGCCTCCCGCAACCGTCGACCGGTTCGTGCCCAGGCTTCCTGAAAACGATGTGCAGAGTTCCCGCCGATCAGGACGATAGGTTTGGGGTGACCTACCGCCGTCTGGAAGGTATGTCAGACGTTGTGATCCAGTCAAAACCTGTCTTGAACATGCTAATCCTGCCACCAAAACTGGAGTGAAACCCTGGATGCATCTGACTGAACCTCAGATCAAATCTGGTGGATCCCGTTAATTCTGGACGTCAAAGCATACACCCCTGGAATCCCAGATAGCGAAGAACCGCGAAGAAACCATCAGGTACAGAAGGGAGAGACGCAGATGAAACAAGGCATGACACTGCTTGAGAAAGCACGACATTTTTTCCACACCCTGTTTAAGGGCAGAGAGCAGCAGGGCGGTCCTGGGATGCGGACCAACAGCGTCTTCTTTCAACCGCGGGCCGATCATACGGGAGGCATACCTGGCCCCTTTTTTGAACGCAAAGACCGTCTACCACCTGAGGTGGAGCAAAAACCGTTGGATTTCGGAAATCACACCGAGTCTACTCGTCGTTAGAGTGGGGTTGTGACCCGGTCGTCCGTGCCGTGCCCAGAGCGGCAGAGGGTAGTTTTCTGGAAGGAGCACTCGGTACGGCCTGGAGTTCGGTCGATTTTGCACAGGTGAACGTGCAAATGTATCTAAAGAAACCCGCCTCCAGTCACCTCCCCCACCCCCATCCCACCTCTCCCCTGCCCGCGCCAGCTCACGCACAGGCAGGGGGCCAACACGATCAGCGAAGATGACGGACACCAGCCCAGGCGCATGCAGGAACTCCTTTAGCTGTACTCTGCCACTTCTTTTCTGTGTCCGATACGGCTTTGAGCTTGGTACTCCTCAAAACTGATCTTGCGCCGTTACAGGAGCCGGCTTTTTGATGCCCCTTAGGTATTTTGATGGGGGGCCAGCCGTGCGCCATCGCGTTGTACATGTGCGCGGACTGCCACCACATAGATGACCGTGTACACGGCGATCACCAAAGCAGCGCCACGAGAAAATATCACCGCGTTGTGGTGATCACCCCACGCCATGGCGATATTGAGGGCATTGTTGGCATATTCGGTTTGTACCCTGTGGAGTGTCTCGAGATAGCTGTGCGCGACCAGGGGGAAGTACACGGTGGTGAAGGCGTGCAGGAAGCGGAGGGGAAGGAAGCGTGCAGTCTTCGGTGAACGGGTCTGCCAGACGCGCAGGGTCAGCCAGGAGAAGGCCGCGACGCTGGCCATGACGAGTACAGTCCCCACAAATTGCATGTCCACACCTTAGCCTAAAGGCGAGCGGGCCCATCAGCAATCCACCCTAGATCGGCTGTTTTAAGCCTGGAATGAGCAGCAAGCCTTGGAGGTACACCGGGCACCAGTTCCGCTGTGCTTTGTGGCCGAGCTCGGCCTGAAAAGAAGTGGCAGAGTCGAGTTAGAAGCCATCCCAAAAACGGAAGCTGGGCAGTCTGATGGCTCACCTGAAGATATGAAGTCTTAGAAGCATGACCCGGACCACCGTTGTTACACGGTGGTCCGGATTGAAGTTGTCCTGATGTGGGTCAGCGAATGACTCTCAGTTCCAAAGGCGCCCACCGATCCCCGTAGCCTGGCGTCCGGTACTCCCTGATGCCCACCACGTGCACCGACATGCTGACGGTCCTGAGAAGGAGATCTTCCGGCAACGTGGGATTGTCGTTAAAGAGGATGTCCACGTCGGCCATCATGGTCCCACCATCGCCCCGGCTGGGACCAACGTTCACGATCTCGGCAAGGCTGTCCTTCGACAATTCATTTGAGAAGTACACGCGAAGTTCCACCGGTGCCTCGAGAGGAGGATCAATCGTCACGACGACCGTCACCCGCTTTGTCTCTCCATCCCGGCCACTCACGGAGGCCGGCTCGAAGCGTGTCGTGATGGCCAGGCGCCTCACGTCAATCGTGACCAGCGCGCTCGCCACGTCCTGCCCATTGCGGCTGGCGATCAGCCGGTACGAACCGCGCTGATCCTCACTCCTGAGGGGGAGCCCGTAGGGTGCAGCAATGGTGATGTCGCGTGTCGCGGTCCCGGGACCGCTGAAGTCCACTTGGGTGGTCACTAGTTGCAGATCCACATTGTAGGGTGCGGTCTTTTCCAGGCGCAGATCCAGCGGGCCGCCCAGGTTCACGTTTGACGAGAAGGTCGCCTTCAGGTTCGCGCTGTGCTTGTGGAAAAGCAGCAGCTCCTGTGGAGCCAGGCTCATCTGCACGTTCGGGGTCGTGGGGGGTGTAGTGGCCACGCAGAAGATCTTGGGTTGCGCCCAGTCAGCATGGTCGAAGTTGATGCCGTTCCCCGCATCCGTCACCACCAGCCTCAGTTCCTGCTTGCCGGTGATGTCCAGGTCCACCTGTCGGGCGGGGTCCTTGCCTTTCATCGCCCCGCTGTCGTACGCCTTGACGCCATCCAGGAACACCTGGAACACCACCTTGCCTTTCTTGCCGACCTCGTCGTCCACCCCGACATCCGCCGTGAACCGTGTGCAGTTCGCTCCGGTGCCTTTGAGGCTGAAGCGCAGTTCACTGCCCGCATGAACGCCGTACCCGCGGGTGTACGTCTTCCCGTTGATGCTCAGCGTCTTTCCGTCTCCGGCGGCCTGTTCGCCGTTGCTGCGGTCGATTTCGACGGGACCCCAGCCGTTGGAGGCGGCGAGGATGGGTTCAAAGTACAGGTTGTTCTCGCCGGGCGTCAGGCTCAGGGTAGTGAGGCGGCCTTCGGGGGCTGTATAGGACCAGGGGTAACTCGCT